>JAAYBO010000069.1 GCA_012730095.1 Clostridiaceae bacterium | reverse complement strand
GGTCGCTCATTAACCCGCTCCACATTTTCCTGTAAGCAGCAGGGCGCTGGAGCATGTCACCCGTCGTCACCGAAAGCACCCGAATCACCCGCTGTTTATTCGATATTAATTAGCGAACTGTTTAGAAGAACTATTGTACAATAGTTTAATTTAGCCGATTGCGTGAAGAAATTTTTTCATTTATAATATGGTTATTGTTTTTTCTCCCGTTTTTGCTAAAAAGTGATTGTGAAAGGGGTTTTTTGTTTTGAAGCACGATACTGTTGTTATTCTTGACTTTGGTGCCCAATACAGCCAGCTGATAGCCAGAAGAATACGTGAAGCTGATGTATATTGTGAAATACTGCCATACCATATTTCATTCGAAAAGTTAATGGAGAAAAACCCGAAGGGTATTATTTTGACGGGCGGACCGGCATCTGTTCTCGATGAAAACGCACCGAAGTGTGATCCTAAGATCTTTGACGCAAAAGTGCCCATTCTCGGTATATGTTATGGAATGCAGTTAATTGCTGCTGAACTTGGCGGTTCTGTAAACAGTGTTTCAACCAGGGAGTACGGCAAGGTTGAAATAGTCCTGGATACCGGCAGTGAATTATTCGAATATATGGAAGCCAATACATCTTGTTGGATGAGTCATACATTTAATGTAATAAATATGCCTGATGGTTTCGATATAATAGCGGGGACAAAGAATTGTCCGGTTGCGGCGATGGAAAGCCGGGAGAAAAGGATTTTTGGAGTTCAGTTCCATCCTGAGGTTGAACATACACCGTTCGGACAGCAAATGCTGAAGAATTTCTTGTATAAAATTTGTATGTGTAAACCGGATTGGAAAATGAATTCATTTGTGGAGTCCGCAATAGAGTCAATCCGGGAAAAGGTTGGCAGCAAAAGTGTTTTATGTGCGCTTTCAGGCGGGGTTGATTCGGCGGTAGCCGCCGCTATGGTGCATAAAGCTGTTGGGAAACAGTTAACCTGTATATTTGTCGATCATGGCCTCCTGCGAAAATATGAAGCCGAACAGGTTGAGGAAGTATTCAGACGAAAATTTAATATGAACCTTATAAAGGTAAATGCTCAGGAGCGTTTTTTAAATAAACTTGCCGGGGTTACAGATCCGGAAAGAAAAAGAAAAATTATCGGCGAAGAGTTTATACGTGTTTTTGAAGAGGAAGCAAAAAAGATTGGAAAGGTTGACTTTCTGGTACAGGGCACGATATATCCCGATGTCATTGAAAGCGGCTTGGGAAATTCATCTGTAATTAAAAGCCATCACAATGTTGGAGGCCTTCCGGAGCATGTTGATTTCAAGGAAATCATAGAACCGTTAAGGGATTTATTCAAGGACGAGGTCCGTAAGGCTGGGCTCGAATTGGGCCTTCCGGAGCAATTGGTCTGGCGGCAGCCGTTCCCGGGACCCGGCCTTGCAGTACGTATTATTGGTGATATTACTTACGACAAACTTGAGATCCTAAGAGACACCGACTATATACTGCGCGACGAAATAGCCGCTGCAGGGCTTGAACGAAAGATCAACCAGTATTTCACTGTCCTTACTAACATGAAAAGTGTCGGCGTTATGGGAGACGAAAGAACATATGATTATACCCTTGCCATAAGGGCGGTTACAACAACCGATTTTATGACAGCCGATTGGGCAAGGATACCACACGAAGTACTGGAAAGGGTTTCCAACCGTATTGTTAACGAAGTAAAACACATTAACAGAATAGTTTACGATATAACTTCAAAACCTCCTGCTACCATTGAGTGGGAATGATGTGGTGTTCTATTCATATCAAAAAAATGTAAGAGATTGCACAGGGTGACAAATGATTACACTTTCAAACATCAATAAAACTTTCCGCGTTGCCAAGCGGCAGGCGGGATTTGGCCGTGCCGTAAAGGCTTTTATTTCGCGTGAATATGAGCTTGTCCATGCCTTAAATGACGTCAGTTTTTCTATCAACGACGGTGAAATGGTTGGATATATCGGTCCAAATGGCGCGGGAAAAAGCACTACAATAAAAATTATGTGCGGAATCTTAACGCCTGACAGCGGCGTATGTAAAATTAACGGACGCATACCATGGCGCGAGCGCATTGACCATGTCCGGGAAATTGGCGTCGTTTTCGGTCAGCGCAGTCAGCTTTGGTGGGATGTTCCGATTATCGACAGTTTTGAATTGATATGTGATATTTATAAAATTGACAAGAAAACCTATAAAAATAATCTTGACGAATTGACTGTGCTTCTTGATTTGGAAGAACTGCTTAAGACACCGGCTCGAAGCTTAAGCCTCGGTCAGCGTATGCGCTGTGAAATTGCCGCGTCACTGCTGCATTCTCCAAAAATTTTATTTCTTGATGAACCGACTATCGGTCTTGATGCGGTTTCCAAAATAGCTGTACGCCAGTTTATTAAGAAATTGAACTGCGAGCATGGTACAACCGTTATTCTGACAACCCACGATATGCATGACATTGAAGCATTGACCGAACGGATACTGCTGATAGGTAAAGGCAGGATATTACTTGACGGCAGCCTTGACGAACTTAAAAAGCACTCATCCAGACGAAAAACGCTTGTCGTTGAATATACCGGAACTGAGCCCGAAATTTCAGAGGGTATGACTCTTATAGAAAAGAAAAACGGGCGCATTATAATCACTCTTGACCCTGAGATATTACCGGTATCCGATGCAATAACTCATCTTGCCGCGAGGGCGGAACTGACCGATGTATCCGTGTCCGGCATAACAGCGGAGGAAATGGTTGCCGAGTTGTACAGGGAGTATCATATATGAAAAAATATTATGCACTGTTTCGCATACGCTTTATAAACAGTTTACAGTATCGCGCTGCGGCATTGGCGGGATTGGCAACGCAGTTTGCGTGGGGGTTTATGGAAATATCGGCTTTTTCGGCGTTTTACCGCACAAATCCTGCCGCGTTTCCGATGGAATTTTCGCAGACGGTTTCTTACATATGGATGCAGCAGGCATTTCTCGCGCTGTTTATGATGTGGTTTTGGGAACATGATATAGCCGCTTTGATTATGGAAGGTTCAATAGCTTACGAAATGGTGCGTCCGCTTGACTTATACAATCGCTGGTTTTGCCAGATTGCGGCCAACCGTTTGGCACGCGCGGTTTTAAGATGCTCGCCTATCCTGATTGTCGCATTTCTCGTGCCGGAACCGTATCGAATGACTCTGCCGCCTAACGCGGCCCATCTTTTGTTATTTATATTTTCATCGTTTTTAGCGCTCTGCGTTGTCGTCGCGTTTTCAATGCTGATGTATATATCGTTATTCTATACGTTATCGCCTATGGGCATGAGGATAATTGCCGCGGTTATATCCGATTTTCTCGCCGGAGCGACCGTACCGCTGCCGTTTTTCCCGGAACCGTTTCGCACTATTGCCGAATTGCTCCCGTTTGGAGCAATGCAGAATATGCCGCTTAGAATTTACAGCGGTAATATTGCGGGGACAGACGCATTGGCAGGTATAGCCTTGCAAATTTTTTGGATTATCGTTCTGCTGTTTATAGGGCGGCTTATGATGAGCCGGACGCTTAAAAAAGTTATCGTGCAGGGAGGTTAAATCATGCAGTTATATATAAAGTTTTTCGCGATGCACTTAAAAAGCCAGATGCAGTATAAACTGTCCTTTTTTCTGACTATTCTCGGTCAATTCTTTATGTCTTTTACAGCGTTGCTTGGTTTATATTTTATGTTTTTGCGGTTTAACGCAGTTGAGGATTATACTTTTGAGCATGTTCTTTTATGTTTTGCTGTCTTATTGATGGCATTTTCAATAGCGGAAACGTTTGGACGCGGTTTCGATTTATTCCCGCAAATGCTCGGCAATGGTGAGTTTGATCGCGCTCTTGTAAGACCAAGGAACATAGTCTTTCAAGTCCTTGCGTCAAAGATGGATTTTACACGGCTTGGCAGGTTAATTCAAGCTATTCTTGTATTTTGCTATGCAATTCCGAACAGCGGTGTTATATGGACCTGGGATAAGGTTTTAACACTTTTATTTATGATTGGATGCGGCAGTTTGATATTCTTCGCGTTGTTTATAGTATATGCCGGATTTACGTTTTTCACGGTCGAGGGTTTGGAATTTATGAATATCTTTACGGACGGGGGCCGGGAATTTGGGCGTTACCCGTTTTCTATATATGGGAAAAATATACTGATGTTTCTCACGTTTGTAATTCCGCTGGCGCTTTTTCAGTATTAT
>JAAYBO010000068.1 GCA_012730095.1 Clostridiaceae bacterium | reverse complement strand
GGTGTTTTGTCTTTGGGTTTGATTATATATATACCGCTATTAATCAAGTTTAAAAAAGTAAACTGAAAGGAAAGGTGATATAGATATGATGAGCAAACTATTCTCGGTGCAAAAAGGACTCAGGGTTTTCCTTTTAATTCTGGCAGTGGTGTCGGTTTTGTCATTAACAGTATCTGCAGTTGCGGAAAGCAGCAGGAATAAAAAAATACAAAGCGACAGGAATAAAATACGCGAAGGGTTTGAAACCATCTTGGAAGAACTCGAATTTAATGGCCTTAATGATTCAACCCTCGAATTAGTGCAAGAATATAGAAAACTTGTGGGCGAGAATTCCAATCTGATTATATCAGATGATACCGGGTATGTTTTATATCATGTTAACAACGGGTTCATGCCTGGAACAGATCAGTTTATTGTAATTACTGATCCCGATTCGCATTATTCAAATATGGCCTATATTCTAGACCCGGAGTTAAGCGTCCGGTATAGAATATCGCTAAATAGAACCTATAATAGCATGAAGCTTATCGAATATAGTAACACATATAAAGACAATGTTAATTTATATGATGTTATCAGGAGAGATGAAGCTTATTATGGGCACTCGGGCGATACAGTGGATAAAACCATGTATTATGCATATATCGGTTCAAAAGGATGGAATGTATATTCGATACAAAAAAATATTAATTATAGTGATTATGAATACAACAACTGGCATCTTGCCGTAAACTCAATTGGTGTTATGGCGTTTATTCTGTTCTGGCTTGCTCTGCCTGTCTGGGTATTTTTGGATGCTAAAAAGCGTAACCACAATCCTGCGCTTTGGGGTATACTGACGGCAATTACAAATATTATCGGTTTAATCATATACATACTGACCAGACCCGAGAATCCTGCCTGTAAAACCTGCGGCGAGCCTCTCACGACAAAACATATATACTGCCCCTACTGCGGTGCCGAAAATAAGCAAATGTGCCATTCATGCAGAACAATTCTTGAAAAGAACTGGCTGGCCTGCCCCACCTGCGGCCAAAAGATAGAAAGTGAACGTCCGGAAGCGCTTGTGATAGTAGATGGGCTGGAAAATAACCCGTAATAACCCTTTTAGTATAAAAGTTTCGCACCAAAACACCTTTGAAATGCCGGAAGCCCTCGATTTTTCAAGGGCTTCCGGCTAAATTGCGAAAGTTTTATTATTATAGAGATTTTATCTGTTTAATAGAATAAACCCGTCCGACATAATGTGCATTACCTTTGTGAACAGTTCCGGCAGTTCATTGGTTCTGTCGTGCTCTCCAATAAGATAGGATACGATGACATTTTTTATTTCAGAGATAATTACGGCTCCATCTATGAAATGTTCCGATGCTTTAAGCCAGGATTCATTACCAAATTCACTTCCTAAATCATTGAGGACGCGGTTAATTTTATCAAAACCACCGCCGTATTTTACTTCGTCCGGTTCGCTGATCCCGTGCAGTGCGTTAGGGACAGCCGGCACCGTACCGAAAAACATCACCATGTTTGTAAGAACTCAACCGTTTTGCCGCGCAGCAGCGGATAACAGCAGCGCGATGGAGAACACGAATATCGCGGCCCCAAGCCACATGGACAGAACCGGGAAAACTGAAGTTATAAAAAGATACTTTTGGAAAATGCACCAAATTAACATTCCGAGCAGGAGAACTGCCGTACCAACTCGAATCAGTCTGGATCCGAACCGTTTTTGAGGGCTTATGCCGTTAAGCCTTCTCAATACCATCAGCAGGCTCGCAGAGATCAGCATTCCGATCACGAAACAGAGTGCACGATGACCCCAGATAATCCTCACCATGCCAACGGTCGGAAATGCCCGCCACTGTGCCCAATCACTTAGCAGACAGGCAATAAAGGGCCAGCTTCTTTGGCTGTTCGTGAGAATTACGATAGCATCTCCCGTTTCCGGCACAGCCTGAAAGTGCGTCATGATGCCGTTGCCCTGCCCGCCATGCGAAACACTGCGTAAACCGTTTGGCAGCGTTTCGATATAATGTCCGAACCCATACGCTTCAAACACCAAACCATATATTCCAATTTTTTTGGCTTCAGGTTGATACATCCTCTCAATACCTTCAGCACTCAGAACAGGATTTTCTTTCATACCCGCCGCCGTAAAACGGGCAATGTCCTCGGCGGTGGCAAATAAACCACCCGAAGCTTTTGAAGGGTATAGATAAACCGGCACCAGCTTTCCGCTGAGGTTATAGCCCGTAGGCGGGTAAGGCGCCGTTTCATCTCTTATTTCAAATACGGCGCTTTCCATGCCCAGCGGGAGTAAAACCTCTCTGCGTATGTATTCGGAAAAGCTTTGCCCGGTGATATCCTCAATCAGAATCTCCATGAGATTATAACCTACGTTTGAATACAAAAATTCGACCCCCGCATCACGTATCGGTATCGCCTCCCTGCTCAGCACATCCCGGCTGGAGGGCATTATCTCACCGGGGGTATAAATGTTGGTAAAATCGCCTAACGGCATCCCTGCGGTATGGTTTAAAAGATGACGGCTCGTAATTTTATCGGTTGGATACTCCGACTGCGGAAATTGCCAGCTTCTTAAATACTGCGACACCGGAGCGTCCAAGTCGATTAAGCCCTTTTCCGCAAGACGCATAACGCCCCAGGCTGTAACGGATTTTGTAATGGACTGCACGCTCATGGGCGTATCAACCGACAAAGCCCTGCCGCTGGCCGTATCCGCATAGCCATATGCTTTAGCCCATACGACTTCACTATCCTTCACAAGAGCAATGCTGCAGCCTGGAATCCCATACTGTTTCATCAGGGTTGGAATGCGCTCATTCATATACGTCTTAAAATCGTGAAGCGGCACGTCAACACTTAAACTCCGGTTGAGTTCCAGATTGCCGGAAAGCAAGGCAGCAAGCAAGCCGATCAGTATCGATAAAAGAATAAACCAAAAACACATCCTATAGCTTACAATTACCCCCGTGTCCTTCATTTTCGCACTTAGCAGAGCAAACAATTCCGATACCTCCTTTAATGCTTTTCCGGTGTTATTAACCTTTAGGATTTTCCTGACTCATTTTTTTATCAGAGCTTGCTTTACGGCTTTTCCAAGTCAGTGTTTCCGAACTTCGTTCGTATCTTCTATACATTCCGTGTATTCCATTCCATACATTTCAGCCGTGATAAAGTGAGAGCCAGCATCAAAACAATGAGAATCACTGTCATCACTAATGGAATGAACAATGCTGAATCAAGGGTGGGTGTCAGCCTATCCGCGTGAGCAAGCAGCCCCGAAGGAGTCCACTCCTCAAAACGAAGCAGGGACGATACAAAGTGTATTCCGAATGCAACTGCCAGTGTCATAAATCCGGCGGGGATTG
>JAAYBO010000067.1 GCA_012730095.1 Clostridiaceae bacterium | reverse complement strand
TTTCCAGGGCGATATCCCTTAACGTAATATTGTATCTAATTTCATACATACTGCCGAGATTGGTGGTTTTAACCCTCTCCTGGGTTACTCTGGAGGTGTATTTTGCAAACAGGTCGTCGAAGATTTCTGTATAATCCAGGTTTTCGGGAATGGTGACGGTCAGTTGTTTATCGGTTCTGCTTTTTTCACCGAAGGAAGAATGCGAAAGAATGTAGAAGGCAAGACATACGATGATCGTCATTGCAAACCCGTATCCAATATATCCCGTGCCTGTAGCAAGTCCTGCCGCCATCGCAAAGAAAATAAAACTGATCTCCTTCGAGCCTCCGGGCACCGATCGGAACCGAATAAGGCTGAAAGCACCAACAACGGCGACCCCGGTTCCAAGATTGCCATTCACCATCATAATGATAATCTGAACCAACGACGGGAGCAAGACTAAACTGATAATAAAGTTTTTGGTATATGTTCCTGAACGCATATAGGTGAAGGCTATCATCAGGCCCAGCACCAAAGCTGTCAGTATGCAGATGATGGCGTTTGCAGCGGTTAAATTGCCTGTTGTTGTGTTGAGTATGTTTGTAAACATAATCTACCCTCCTCTTTTTTATTTGAAGCTATGGATATGGAACGCATGCTCTGACTTTTGGCAGCGATGCTTCCCAGGTATACTGCTCCGTATTTGGAGAAAGACACCGGGAAAATTTCCAGATCTGAAAGGATTTTAGTCAGCCAAACCGGCAACGACACCGGTACTTTTATTTCCATCAGGCATCTTTTCGGTTCCAGAAGCAAATCCCCATAATCCCCCTTTGCCAGATCCAACTCCGTGGAGCGGCTGCGGATATTATGATCAAATGTAATTCTGACTGATGAATCCTGCTTTGCTGAAAAAGCAGTTCTGTCATAAGCCAGATAAAGCTTTTTTTCAGGCTTATGGAACCGAATGAAATAATCAATCTCATTGAGGATTTGATTGCTGTCACCGGGCTTTTTACCAAATTTCAGATAGGCTTCCGCTTCTTCGAATGTCATGGGAATTCTTCTTTTGGATACGGTTCCGGCCCATTTCTTTTTAATCTCCAGATAGACAGTATCTTCGGGTTTTGGAATACCGTAGCTGCGAAGACGCAGTTTTTCCTTGTATGCTGGCTTCTCGACGGAATTGCGGATCAGGTCGTAGCTGTGGGTGTCAAAATAAATATTGCAAATGCTGTAGACCGGATACCTGTCCTGAACAATAAAGGGCTCTGCCCGGCTGAGCACCTGTCTGTATTTTTCTTCTGTCAACAGATACTTTTTTTCTATTCTCTGAAAAACATTTTCTGTACTCATACCTTCCCTCCGTTCCATATTTATCATAATATTGCAATGTGGAAGCTGCATGACGGAAATGTGAAGGTTACCTGAATTTTATTTAAAACCTGAAGTGGGCTTCGACATCTTGTCGCAGATTTTACAAGAAAACCATTGAGGAACAGTAGAATTTTACGTTTAATATTACGTATAATATGCTATAATAATTATATCGCAAGAATAGGAGTTGATATTATGCCAAATATAAAGCCAGTTTCAGACTTAAGAAATTATGCCGAAGTGTTACGAGATATTTCAGTTGGAGAACCTGTTTTCTTAACAAGGAATGGTAGAGGCCGATATGTTATAATTGACATTGAAGACTATGAAAAAACAAATGCAACTATTAGATTATTGACAGAGCTATCAAAAGGGGAAAAATCAGGCAAAGATAATGGGTGGATGTCAATAGAAGAAGTTGAAAAATCTTTGGGTGTTTGAATGAACAAATTATTTATTTCTCCTGCTGCAGAGAAGGATCTATTGGAAATAAAGCAGTATATATCCGAGGAGTTGGATAATCCCACTTCAGCAGTTAAAGTCATCTCTCAAATAACTAATCGTATAAAAGACTTAGTCAACTTTCCTGAGGCTGGTGTTCCGCTGTCAACCAAAATAGGATTTGAAACTAAATATCGCTTTATTGTTTCTGGTAATTATTTAGCTTTTTATCGTTTTGAAGAAAACTCCGTATATATTGATAGAGTTCTATATGCAAAGAGAGATTATATAAGAATTTTGTTTGGAAATCTCGATAATGAGTGAAGATGTAATTTTCTACAAACTTATTAATCTTTGAGAGGGGTCTGATATATTTGGAGATAAGAGAGGCTATAGCTGACGATATTGATGATTTGCAGGAGTTATACATAAAGCATTTAACACAAGACCCGCCAAAGGAACCTCAAATAAAAGAGGAATGGATTTCACATTTGGAAGAGATAAAACTGAATAAAGATTACCATTTAATTGTCGGAGTGGTGAACGGGAAGGTAGTAAGTTCCGTAACTTTGGTTGTTATAAGGAACTTAACTCATAATCTGAGACCTTATGCAGTAATGGAGAATGTTGTAACACATTATGATTACAGAAACAGGGGATATGCGTCAAAGATGATTCAGTATGCAGCCGATATAGCCAAACGGGAAAATTGTTATAAAATTATGCTGATGACAGGTTCTAAAAAAGAAAGCACACTAAATTTTTATAAGAATAACGGGTTTAGCGATAAAGAAAAAACAGCTTTCTTAATGCGTTTATAACAGGTTCATGCATAGGCAGTTTTCTATCCTGCGTGGTGCAAGTATGCGGTTATGAACAGCCTGACAGACAGAAAAAAAGACGGTCGAAATAACCGTCATTAATAATAACCCACTATAACCTGACAGCAACAAACGTCGCCATCCTTAAATATATATAACTAATGACCGAACAAACAGAGAGTAAAAATTAATAAAAGTATTTTAATTGGTAGTTTTAACCTTGGGGATAGATATGAGCAGAATGGTTTTATACTCACATGGAAATAAGACTAATGATGAAAAGACCCATTATGAGTTGGTTAACCTGTTGGGCGGGAATTTAGAGAGTATTGGATATGTGCCTTCAACTCCGGAGTCTGTAAATTTTTTTGAATCCATAAAAAAGCATTATACTGGGCTTGGCTTTAAAACAGTTAAATGCTTTGATATACATAATAGCTTTGGTAATAATGGATTATCGGAGTTGTTGTCCTGTTCAGCTATACATTTATCTGCAGGAAATCCAATTTATTTATCTTCACGTTTAAAACAACTTGGTTTAAATTCACATTTGGTCAAATATTGCGAGGAAGGCGGTATCATTATAGGAAACAGCGGCGGAAGTATGCAGGTAACCAGAAGCGTAAATTTGTATAAGCTGTTTTGTGATGGATTGGAAAAAGTAATAAAAGAATATGATGATTTGCTTGCTCTTGGGTTAGTCAATTTTGAATTTCTACCTCATTATAATTTGCATAAAGAAGAGTTTATTGCATTGGTTCAGCAGTACACTATATGGCTGGATATTACGGTTTACGGTTGTGCAGATGGAGGAGCAATCATTATAGATAATAAAAAACTGAAATTTATAGGTGAAACATATAAAATAAAATCGGGAGAGATAATGAGAATAAAATAGTTTGCTGCAGAAAAACGGCTTCACATAACATAAGTTGGAAGCCTGAATCAGAATTTCGGTACAATTATGTTGACATAACTAACCAAACATGATGAATGGACATGATTAAGGTCTTATTATTTTCCTGACAACAGCCTCATTGGCAAAAACATTCCATATATTGTCATCCTCCATGCCAAGGCGCCACAACGCAAGACCGTTTATACCCATGTTCCATGCGGTTCTTAATTTTGCCCGGATACTGTCCGCGTTTTCAAACCATACCTGATGCTGCTGGCCCTGTTCGTCGGTATAGGAAAAATACGGGGTCTGGAAGTACGTGTCAAACTGAATTGTGCTTCCATATTGGTTCGCGAGCTGCATCGCCCTGTCAAAAGACACATATGAGCTTCTTCCTGTCGTAAGGTTGAAGTCAAAACCAAAGACAGAAACCGCTGCCGCAATTTTGTACCACGGCATTTTTGTTTTGGTGTAATTTAGCACTCTTTGCATCCACGGTATTGACACCGGAGGTCCTGGAGGGCTTCCGGGCCATCCGAACTCGTTATACAGCATTACAATGAATTCATCTACGGCACTGCCGATGACACTGTAATTAAACGGATCGGAAAAAGGATTGAACGGCTCATCGCTTATCCGGGACGGGACCGAAGCCGAAAGGAAATAACCCCTTGGTCTGAAAGCATCGGCTATGTCTACATAAAGCTGTGCCAGATTATCGCTGTCCTCGGTATATGCGTCTTCAATATCGATGTTCACGCCGTCAAAATTATACTGCTCAACCAGTTGTACAAGGTTATTTGCGAACGCCCGGCGGTTTGCGGGTGTTGAAACAAGCTGGTGTACAAGCTCCCTTGCAAGCTCTGTTCCTCCAGGCCGGTATAAAAGGTTATGTATAACCGGAAGTATTTTTATATTGTTCCTGTGACTTATTGCTACAAGAACCCGAATGTCCTGATCGGTGAACTGGAAAAATCTGTCGACCTGAGTAGGGTTATTGCGGCTTATCTGATAAAAGAACAGACAAAGCTCTGAAATAAGTGATACGTTATTTACAAATGAGAAGTACGAACCGGGCAAGCCGGGACCTTCGGCAAGCGTATAAAAGCCAATTACGGGCTGAACCGGCCGGCTCGTATCATGCGCGTCAACAACGACGACGTTTTCCGAAATCCATCCTATTGAGCCGTTATACAAGCCAACCCTGTACCAGCCGGTCCGGTATCCTGTGACCGGCAGCCGCGCTCCCTGCTGCATGACCGCAAGAACAGGGTAATTTGTTCCTGGGCCGCTTCTCACATTTACCATTGCCGCATTAACAATTACTTCTGTGTAAAACGGAATTAAAAGCCTTTGCCCCGCGTATATCGTACTGTCGGTTACATTATTCAATTCGACCAGCGATGGAATTGTCGTATCGAAAAGCTGGGCGAGCCTGTAAAGGGAATCTCCCGGCTGTATCGTATACTGCATTAGTCTTCCGGGGGTTGGAGGGATATATAACATTTGTCCGACATTAATGACTGTTCCTGAAATTTTATTTGCCTGCTGAAGTGTTTCGACGGTCGTTCCAAAGCGCTGCGCTATTATATACAGGCTGTCTCCTGCCGCTACGGTATACCACATAACAACACCTGATAATCGTTTTCTTTACATCAGTATATGAAAAGAAAAGGTGATATGTGATATATGATAGATTACAGATTACGGGGTACAAAGAAGGAAGAGTAAGACATGCTATTTAATCTTCAAACCAAAATACACTATTCAAAGGAATGGTTAATTTTTTACATTGTTTTTAAATTCATTAAAAGCATGCCATTAGGATTTTACAGGATAAAACAAATATCATACGGTGCCGATATAAATAATGTAGTATACCCTTGATCCTGCGCTTTGTTTTCGTAATATTTTATCGCATGGAGTCGGTGTATGTATTGAAACAAACAGTATTCTTAATTTTACTGCAAGGAGCTTAGATTAGGTATGAATCGTAAATCCGTGAAATTATCGGCAATGCTTTTAATTATATTTTTACTGATGGGAATAGTTTTCCCACAGATGCATCAAAGTTTGGCGAACAATATATTCAATCCGTCCATTTCATATAATTCGGCAACAGGAAAATGGGATATAAAGTGGATACCGATAGACGGAACCGAAACCTATTCAATAACGTGGCACGGTCCGGCAGGAGCTTTACCCGCATACATCGATGAAGAGCTTGTATTTGATGGTATGTACAACATAGCAAGCCTTACGTTTCTGCCCGATCATATTTATGATATTACCTTCAGTTTCAAGGATTCGGAAGGAAC
>JAAYBO010000066.1 GCA_012730095.1 Clostridiaceae bacterium | reverse complement strand
TTCAGGCATTACCATACCTGAAAAATTCAAGGTTGTAACCTTATGGTATACACCACCCGACTTATCCTGCATCTTTAGCATCCATTCCAATTCGTATCTTACTTCATCCAATATATCCGGAATGCCATTCCCGCTTTCAGGAATACCAAGGCTATCATTGAATAAAGCGCTGTTGTCTTCATAAGCCAGCATCAGATCTGCAGCGGCTTTTGCTCCGGGAACAACATAACGTCCATAATCTCCGGCATCATGCCAGCCGCCGGATACATCCAAAGTTTCAGTTGTACCGTAAATGACAGCTTTTTGAGTATGACATGGGCCATGCGCAAAGTCGCCCGCATACTTTTCTTCAAGCTTACTCCCGCAGCGCTGCAGATAAAACATTTTTATCGCATCTGCAAACAGACCGTCATATACATCGTCTGCGATTACAAATTCATATGACTCGCCGCTGTTTGCGGCTTTAATTTTATATGTGCCCGGCTCCGTCACATCTGAAAAATCGCCGTAAGCCACCGTTTCCCTCGCACTGACGGTTTTAACGGCACCGGTAATGTTGCCGTTAAAAACACTTTCCCCCGTTTTGGTATTGATAACGTCGAATGACGTATCCAGACTGCTGTCACGGAAAATAGCTGTTTTGACATCCAATGTATGGTATCCTGCCTGATTAATATTAATGGAAGGCTCTGTGTCTCTGCTGGAAGTTAATGGCGTTTCGGCAGGTTGAACTACTTTCGTTTCCTCTTCTTCTTTTTCCACGGATTCTTCCTCCTGGGTTTCACCGCGGCAGGCACTTACTGATAAGACAAGACAGAATAATATTAAAGATAATACTAAGAACTTTCCCATAATGAACCCCCATATAAGACGTTTAATAATATGGAATTTCCAGTGAATAACAATTAAGCACTTTCTATTATATGGAATTGTAGTACGGATTTCAAATATTTTAAGTTCTTTTGTTCCAGTTGTAATATTTAACCATAACCATTAACCGTTGAAACGAAGCGAGCAGTAAGGTATCGTTTACTGCTCGCCAATATGATATTGTGTATTAATCTTTTCAGGAAATTTATCCTGTTACATAAAAAAGCCTCAAGCATAATACTTGAGACGATTTAAATCCCGGTATTACTCAAACAATCAATAATATTTCTTTGAGCCCATAAGTTCCTGTACCTGGCGCAAAGCTTCGCCAAACCGCTGAAAATGTACAACCTCCCGTTCTCTCAAAAATCTCAGAGGGTCTTTAACATCAGGGTCGTCAGCAAGTCTGATCAGATTTTCATAAGTTGCACGCGCTTTTTGTTCCGCGGCAAGGTCTTCCACCAAATCTGCTATTACATCACCTTTCGATTGGATATATGCTGCCGTAAAAGGAACTCCGGATGCACTTATAGGGTAAACAGCGTTGTCGTGATCGGTATAAAAATCTCCAAGCCCTGCTTTTTCCATAATATCTGCCGGTACGCCTTTTGTCAGCTGGTGAACCATTGTTCCAACCATTTCGAGGTGAGCCAGTTCTTCGGTGCCTATATCGTTTAATATTGCCCGTGTTTCTTTTGTAGGCATGTGAAACCGCTGGCTCAGATAACGCAGTGAAGCGGCGAGTTCTCCGTCAGGTCCGCCGTACTGCGAGATTATAAATTTTGCCATTCTTGGGTCGCATTTTTTTATGTTAATCGGATATTCAAGTTTTTTATCATAATACCACATAAGCTAAGCCTCCCTTGCCCATGGCCACGGGTCATCAATCCACTGCCAGCACCGGGGATTCGGCAGGAATCTTTGATTAATCGGACCATATTTTTCTTCAAATTGCTTTCGCAGTTTTTCCGATTCCATGTAACAGGTTCGGAAATCATTAAGTGCATTTGCATCGGCTGGGTGTGTATCCAGGAATAGACCTAAGTCAATCATACAAAAATCATAAGCCATAATTTGCTCCATAAGCTTTTGGCGTTCATCCATATATAATCGCTCCTTTCAAAAATTATTTACCAGGATAAGGCCGGTATAATTCAGGAAAAACAGTACCTTTTCTAAGTCCTTCCATTGGAGACATAATTCCGTTGTATATCTGGTATGGGATATAGGCTTGCGCAAGCTGAGGGTTATCAGGCATTACAGGGATACTGATACTTTGTCCTGAGCAGCAGTTGCCGGAAAAAATCAAAGTTTCTTTTCCTTTCATATAAATGCACCTTTCTATTATCAGAGTCATAATACATCCTATGATATTTACATAAATAAGGTGACGTAATAACCGGGTAAAATAGACAATAGACGAAATGCCTTTCAAGATAGTGTTATTTGTAGATGTTTAATATTTGGGAGTTATTTTATATGTGACTTTATTAAAAACATGTGATAATTATCATTTTTCGAATTATAGTAAGCAAAGCCAACTCCATATTCTTAAAATAGTAGTTTCAGATTTACCATATTCTTTTCATGGTGACAAATTCATTATATTAGTCTTCAAGTAATCTTAAAAACTCTTCCTCATTTATAATCTTTATATCATATCCCTCATCTATCAGTTTATATGCCTTTGCTTCCTTGCTGCTTAAACCGTCATCTCCAACAATACTCTTATCCTGAGTTCCAACGACTAAAAAGTCTGTATTCCTTGAAACACCGCTTTTTAATATAGCACCCGCATTTACTGCTTTCTGCATGGCTGTTCTTCGAGACATAGTACTTAATTCGCCAGTAAAAACGATATTTTTCCTAAAGAATGGATGCATCTCATTAAAAGTCTCGGTAGCAGCAGCAATTTCAGAAACAGAAATCCTTTCGAAGCGTTTGTATCTGTTTCGCTCCCCAAAGGATATTTGGGGCTTTAAGTCTTTAAATTCTTTTGCTTCAATACTTGAATATACGTTTAAAAAGTTTTCAAATGATTTATTTCTGCATCTTTTAATTGTTTCTATAACGATTTGAGCACATGCTTTGGCATCTTCTAAAGCATTATGATGATTATTTAATTCAATGCCGAAGTATTTGGTTCTCTCTTTAAGAGATTTACCGGCGCTTGTACAGGCTTTAGCGCTTATAAGAATACTGCAGAAATATTTAAAATCAGGTATATCCAGGCCATACTCAAATAGGCAATTTTTTAGAACGGACATATCAAACCTTGCATTATGAGCTATAATGTAATTTTCTTCAAAGTATCTTTTGATTTGAGCCCAGACTTCGGGAAACTTTGGTGATGATTTTACATCTTCATAAGTGATTCCGTGAACGGCAACACATTTACTGT
>JAAYBO010000065.1 GCA_012730095.1 Clostridiaceae bacterium | reverse complement strand
TTGAGTCCTCTCCAGCAAAATTAATAGAAAAACTTGCTTTACTTTCATGATACATATTCTCCATAATAACCTCACATTGCACTATAATTTATAATAGTTATCGGTCATCTATGTTATAAATGTTAATGAATTGTATTTTCTGATTATTACTACAAATTTTCCATAAATAATAATATCCGCTGCATCATATTCTTTGGGGGCATAACTACTGTATATAGGGCGTTAGTGTCACCTTTTAGCCATTTTGATAGGACCTTATGGAACAAGCTGCTAATAAAATCAGAAATGAAATGGATGCGAACACGGACAATTCATATATTCAAATTGTCGGCCAATCTCTTCCGGATCATATACAGGCGCACCCGAAAGAGGCAGAAAAAATTAGCAATTTCCAAAAAACGATATCCAATAGCCTGCTTGAAATGAAGAAAGCTAGCTGAAAAGAAGAAGGTTGGTAATTGTGCTGTTTTTACTGACAAGGAAGGTTTTTATATTGTGCTGAAATATTTCGGAATTGATTCACAGGCTGCAAAAATTTCGTACTCGGATTGCCTTGTGCCTTTCCAAAATCAGAGATAATCTAGTATTTAATTTACGTTCTTTATTATATGGATAGCTTCATGCCCCTTACAGGAGTTATCGCATCCTTTATCTTCACTATAAGCCTTGATATCCGGTAGGTGCAGTCCTTTACCCGTAATTCCTTTGCGCGCCATGAATCAGACAAAGGGAACCTGACTCCGTCTTTAACCGAAGGTCCCATATCCCAATATCCGTTATCTTCTTTGTTCGCGTTTAGCCATTCAACTGCAAACATAAGCTTTTCCTTACATACCGGGTTTTTATACTCAGATAGTAATTCAACAGCAGAAATATACCGGCTTGCTTCTTTTGATTTAAAGTTTTGCGGCAATATGGATAATTGTTTGTCGTAAATGTAATAGATGCCTGATTGATGCCGAAGAATATAATCAAACAGGGCTGACGCTGTTTTATCGGCTAAAGAGTCTGAAAGCAAGGAAATGTGATAAAAGTTTGCAAAATCGAGCAAACGTCCGCCTTTAGGCTTAAGAACGAAGACTTTTTTATATGTGTCAACGTAAATATCATGGTCGTATATGCCCTTTTTAAACGCATGGCTGATTATCTCAGCCCATTTTTCCGCAACATAATTTGCGGCATGATCATCTTTCGTAAATCTGCGTATCCAGGTGGACAGCATAAGTGATGTGAATATGTCCCAGTTATGTACCTTTTCCCTGCGATCCGGCAATTCTTTTTTCCCCGTTAGACAGTCTTGCATGTATGAGACAACCTTGGCTATTGGCTTGTCATTTATCGTATATCCTAATATTTCAAGTCTTCTTATAGCTTGCTCGGTAGTTATTTTATTTCTTTTTGAAGGGTTACTGAGCGTGTGAAAATATCCCCACGATCCATCATCCTTTTGCAATTCAATAATTTCAGCCGCCCACTTTGAATTCCTATAGTCGGTCATAAGTCCACCTCATTCAACATATGTGATATTCGAGATAAACTAAAATATTGCCGGAAAACTTCTTCGTTTGTTTTTGAATTCTTTTACGGATGCACTATTTAAAATATAACAAATAAATTGCAATTAGTGAATTGTGAATTAAAGAAAAACCCCTGCTTTTATTAGCAGGGGGCAGAACAATTTCTGCTTCATCAGTGGGTCCAATCATCTCAAATTGAAGGGGACATTTTATAAAATTACTGCTCAATAGCATTAATCGTTTTTTTATTGAATTTTCGCATGATAAAACACCTCCAATAGATTGGTTCTATTGATATCATCATATATTAATTCGTTATTTAAAATAGGAATATACAGTATCATTTATCAGGGACTGGCGCATTATTTTTAGGCTTAAAATTATTGGAATTGAATGTGAAAAGGTAATATAGTATGATTAAGAGGCATAATAAAATTATCACGGGAGTTGATGA
>JAAYBO010000064.1 GCA_012730095.1 Clostridiaceae bacterium | reverse complement strand
CCAGTTCTTCCCGCACCTTTTGGAAAAGACGCGAGCTCATTCCTCCGCCGAGAATATTGTTCAGTGTAAGCAGTGAATACAGATTTTCTTCTCCCTGTTTTACGCCACGAAAGCCAAGACACATATGAACCTGTTCCGTTTCCTTCTTTTTTACCTTGATGCTGCGGTTAAACCATGGCTTATATGCATGTATTTTGCAGTAGTTATGCGACTGCCAGTGTCCGAAATATTTTTCAACCAGATCCAAAAGCTTTTTGTCATCAAAATTTCCGGCAACGGAAATGACACTGTTTTCAGGCACATAAAAAGCTCTCATATGATTAAGAATATCATCCCTTGTTATTCCAGCAACCGAATAATAATTTCCAAGTATCGGGTATCCGAGTGAATTGCCGCTCCATACTTCCTCGGTAAGCATGTCATGAACCATCTCTTCGGGATAATCTTCATACATGCTTATTTCTTCGGCAATTACTTTTCTTTCGGTTTCAATATGTACCGGTTCAAATGTTGAATTAAAGAGCATATCCGATATTAGCTCAATCGCAGTTGGAAGGTCCTCGTCAAGCGTTTTAGTATAAAAGCATGTGCATTCTTTCCCCGTAAAAGCGTTAATCTGTCCTCCGATGTTATCAATCGTCCTTGCAATATCTTCGGCTGTCCTCGTTCCTGTTCCTTTAAACAGCATATGTTCAATAAAATGAGAAATCCCGTTTTGTTCCCGGGTTTCATATCTTGAGCCGGCTCCAATCCATAGTCCGAAAGAAACCGACCGCACAAAAGGTATTCTTTCATATACGATAGTTAAATTATTTTTTAATACTGTTTCCTGATACATCCTGCCTCCATAATTATTATATCAGGCATTTCCCTCATTAAGGCTTAATTCAATCAGATGACGGTAAATGCCGTTTTTATTCATAAGAGTGTCATGATCACCTTTTTCCACAATTCTTCCGTGATCTAACACGTAAATGCAATTTGCCTGCCTGATCGTGGACAATCGATGTGCGATAAAAATGGATGTTCTGCCCGAAGACACTTCGCTCATCGATCTTTGTATGAGCTCTTCCGTTTCGGTATCAATGCTTGCCGTCGCCTCATCCAAAATAAGCACCGAGGGATTAAACGCGACAGCCCTTGCCAACGATAAAAGCTGTCGCTGTCCGGCGGAAAAGGTGCACCCTCTCTCCTTTACTTCCGTGTTAATGCCATCGGAAAGCGACCTGACAAAAGGCGCCGCACAGGCCGTTTCAATTGCATTCATTACATCGCTGTCAGTCAGCTTCCGGTTATTCAGCCGTATGTTATATGCAATATCGCCGGTAAAAAGGAACACATCCTGCAGTACAACAGCAATATTCCTCCTTAAATCCGCAAGCCTGTATTTTTCGATGTTTACTCCGTCAATTAATATCTCTCCCTTTTGTATATCGTAAAATCTTGCCATAAGGTTTATTATCGTTGTTTTGCCCGATCCTGTCGAACCGACAAAAGCAACGGATTCGCCCGGACGGATGTGGAAGCTGACATCTTTAAGCACCCAATTTTCTCCTTCATATGCGAACCATACATTTTTAAATTCAATTTCCCCTGCTGTTTTACCGCATGGAATACCTGATGCTAAATCCTCCACATCACTTTTGATGTCCATTATTTCAAATATCCTCTCGGATGAAACAACTGCCGACTGAAGTGATGTGTACTTATCGGCTATTTCATTTATCGGCTGGAAAAACTCCCTTACATATGAAATAAAAGCATACAGAACACCATATTCAAACGCGCCTCTTAATATATCACCGGCACATACCCAAATAAGTGCCGAAATCGTAAGGTTGTTTATTACCTCAACTACCGGCCTTCCAAGACTGTTTAGTATTACCTCCCTTAAGCTTGACCTGAAATACTCTTTTTCTATCTTACTGAATTCGTCAAACTTTTGCTTTTCACGATGAAAAATCTGGACTATTTTCATCCCTGTTATATTTTCGGCTAAAAATCCGTTAATACGGCCTATAATTGATTTCATCTTTATAAAATTCTTTCTTGCCGCCTTACGGTAAATAACAGCGACGAGCATAATGAGTGGTACCGTACTAACTCCGACAACAGCCAGTTTTGGGCTCAACGAAAACATTGCGTATACTATTCCTGCAATCATTACAACGTCCCGGAAAAGGTTTATCAATACACCGGAAAACAATTCGTTCAATGCCTCAACATCATTAGTCACCCTTGTCAGGAGTCTTCCCGATGAGAACCTGTCAAAAAACGGCATACCCATTCTTTGTATTTTATTGAACAAGTCCGTTCTTAACCTGTGCATAATACTCTGCCCGACATAATTTAACAGAACGTGCTGTAGATAATTTAATAAAGCCCCACCCGAAATAAGAACAAAAAAGAAAATTCCAAGAGCGTTAACAGCGGACTCGTCGAAATTTCCCGGAATCAAATAATCGTCTATAATCCTGCGAAGGATATCAGGCCTTAACAAAACCGCCGCATTTATCAAGAAGGCTATCACGACAGCAAGGATGATAAGCGGGATATGCGGAATAAAATATGACAGAAGGCGCCCTACATTAGCCTTCCGGTAATAAATCGATTGCTCATTAGTATCCTTCTGGTTTTTATTTACGTCAGCCATTTCTTCGTACCTCCGCGGAATCGCCTGTATTTGCTTCTGTTTGTGATAAATACAGCTTACTGTACTCTCCGTTTAATTCCATGAGTTCCCTATGGCTTCCCTGTTCTTTAATAACTCCGCCATCAATGTAAATAATGCTATCGCAGTACATTACGGTTGATACTCTGTGGGATATGATAATACCCGTCCGGTGCTTAAGAATACCTTTAAGGTTATTAAGTATTTCCGCTTCGGTTTCCGTATCTACGGCTGATAGACTGTCGTCCATAATGAGAACTGAAGGGTTTTTTACCAGAGCGCGCGCTATTGAAACCCTTTGCCTCTGCCCTCCCGAAAGTGTCACTCCGCGCTCACCAACCACCGTATCAAAGCCTTCCGGGAATTCAAGGATATTATCATATACACCTGACATTCTTGCAGCTTCTTCAATTTCTTCATTAGAAATACCTTCCTGATAAAATCGGATATTATCGCCTATAGTTGTTGAAAACAGGAAGTTTTCCTGGGGAACAAAGCCTATTGTCTCCCTTAGTACTTCAACGGACAGCTTATTTATGTCGATACCGTTAATGAAAATCCGCCCGTAATCAACCGGAAATAGTTTTAACAGCAAGCTTGCCAATGTCGTTTTCCCGCTGCCGGTTTTACCTATTATTCCAAGAGTTGAACCGGAAGGTATGAATAGATTAATGTTTTTCAGCACAGGTTTATCGGCTTGAGGATATGTAAATGTAAGGTTTTTTATCTTTATATCGAAATTTGCTTTTTCATCAAGGTTTCTTCTGCCTTCAGGTATATCGCTTCTTTCGGTAAAAATCTCATCAAGTCTTTTTACCGAAGCCGCTCCCCTTTGCCACACTTCAATAATACGGCTGATGTTTATAACGGGACGCATTATGGCGGCCATATAGGAATTGAATGCAATAAAATCACCAAGAGAAATAATTTGCGTCATTACCATTCTGCTTCCGTATATGATAAACAGTAAAAAACTAACACCGAAACATATCTGTGTAGTCGGCCCAAGCATGCCGGACACCCTGTAAAGACGCATATGCGTTTTCAAATTTTTACGGCTGAGTTTATTAAACCGCTCCATCTCCGGCTTTTCCTGGGCAAACGCTTTAATTACCCTTATACCCATAATGTTTTCCTGAACCCTTTCGGATATCGCGGCAAACGCTTTTTGTACCATTTCAAAGCGCCTGCGTATTGTCTTTCGCAGCATTATTGTTACCGCAATGACTACCGGTACGGGACCAAGCGCCATTAGTGTCAGGACTGGGTGAATGGTATTAGCCATATAAAAAATGGAAACGGAATTTATCAGGATTCCCTCTATTGCGGCAACAAATCCGAAAGCGAATACTCTCCGAACGGCATTCACATCATTAATCGCATAGGCAATCAAATCCCCTGTTCTCCGCTCGTTGTAAAAAGAGACCGGAAGTGTCTGCAAATGCGAAAAAAGCTTCCTTCTAAGATAGCTTTCAACATGGCGGCTGTTCCCTATAAGAAAATATCTCCATACAAATCGCAGCAGGAAAGCAAGAACGGACAGAGCAAACATAAAAATAACCTGTCCGATAACTATCCTTTCGGTAGCTTGCCCGGAATTAAGCATATCGGTAATATTGCCCAATACTTTAGGAATGCGCAGTGATATAACCGACGTCAGTATAAGGATTAAAACCCCCGCTAAATAGCTTAACGAACGCTTACGAATAAATTCTGTCAGGATAGTCTTTACATTCATCCTGTCACCTGCCTGAAGGAACGTGCACCTGTAATACAACACAGACAATCCCGCCGGATTGTCTGTGAAAATAATATTTTATTCAAGCTTTTACTCAAAAACCCGCATTTTACTTAAAATCACAGTGATGCTAAAGACGGGCACAGCTATTATGATACGGCCTGCACCCCGCTGTCACCGCGCACCTCGAAAACATCAACACAACTTCTAAGACTTTCACGCACGTAATTGCTGTGAAAACAACTAACCGCATCATATCCGGCGAATCGTCCATTTTCATCAGTTTTCCGGCATTGCTGCAGGACATACCGCTTTGCGCCACAAACAAGCTTACCAATTTCAATAAGATCATCATTATCCAGCTGCGGGCAGCATGTCGTCCGAAATTCGTAATCAACTCCGCTGTTCATAATAACGGACATACTTTCGGCAATACGCTTTTGATCGATACCGCAGCGGCATATTTCTTCGTATTTTTTAAGCGGCGCCTTGACATCCATTGCTATATAATCAAGTATACCCTTCTTAATAAGTTTCTTCACAGTGTCAGGGCAAGTCCCGTTTGTATCAAGCTTAACCGAATACCCCATATATTTCACTTTCAGGATAAATGCCTCAAGATCGGGCTGAAGTGTAGGTTCACCGCCTGAAATAACAACTCCGTCAAGAAATCCCGTTCTCTTTTCAAGAAAATTTAGCACCTTTTCCTCATCAATAAAACTGTTTTGCTCTTTACAGCCTAAAATATGCCGGTTTTGGCAGTATGTACAGTTCATATTACAGCCGTGCGTAAACACCGCCGCGGAAATGCTGCCGGGATAATCAACAAAAGACTGTTTTATTATTCCGGCTATCTTCATCTTTTGTACCTCCTTTAAAACAACGAACGAGTTTGAATAACAAGCCTACATCGCAGCTTGCTCAAGCGAAACCGATTTTTCATTTATTACGAATTTCCGCCGGTTCATGTATTCTTCCTTTTTGCCTTTGTTGTAATTTGATACCGGCCTTAAATATCCGGTAACTCTTGACCACACCTCGGTTTCACTGCCGCAATAGGGGCATGTGAAATGTTCTCCGCTTATATAACCATGGTTGCTGCATACTGAAAAAGTCGGAGTAATTGAAATGTAAGGCATTTTATAATTTTCAAAGCACTTTCTTATTAAATTCCTGCAGACCCTTGTGTCCTGAATGCTTTCACCGAGATACAAATGCTGAACCGTTCCGCCCGTATACAATGACTGAAGTTCATCCTGCAGTTCCATTACTTCAAAAATGTCGTCGGTAAACCCTACAGGAAGCTGTGTGGAATTCGTATAATACGGCACATTCTCCCCAGCAGCATAGATATCGGGATATTTTTGCTTGTCCAGCCGGGCGAGACGGTATGATGCTCCCTCGGCGGGAGTGGCTTCAAGATTGTAGAAATTTCCCGTTTCCTTCTGGAAGTCTATCATAATATCCCTTAAGTAATTCATTATTTCAATGGCAACGCTCTGCCCCTCGTGAGTTGTAATATCAGTACCGATGAAATTTACAAGAGCCTCATTCATTCCAAGAATCCCGATCGTATTGAAATGATTATACCAATATTGGCCGGTTCTCTGTTTAACATTCCTTAATAAATGAGTCGAATAAGGATAAAGCCCCTTTTCCGATTGTTTTTCAATTACTTTTCTTTTGATTTCGAGTGACGTTTTCCCTATATTTGCTATGTTATAAAGACGTTTTTTGAATTCTTCTTTTGTTTTGCTCAAATATCCGATTCGTGGAAGATTAATAGTAAAAACTCCTATTGATCCGGTAAGAGGATTACTGCCGAAAAGGCCTCCTCCCCTTTTTCTAAGCTCGCCGACATCGAGCCGTAAACGGCAACACATTGATACGGCGTCTTCGGGAGACAGATCGGAATTAATGTAGTTTGCAAAGTATGGAATGCCATATTTGCAGGTAATCTTCATAAATTCTTCAACTGCCGGGCTTTCCCAGTCAAAATCAGTGGTAATATTTAATGTCGGAATAGGGAAAGTAAATACTCTGCCCTTTGCATCCCCTTCAAGCATCACTTCGCAGAATGCCTTGTTGAAAAGATCCATCTCATTCTGAAAATCGCCGTACTTGTCATTGGTATATTTCCCGCCGGATATAACAGGCTCATCTTTCAGTGTTTTTGGAACTTTTATATCAAAAGTCAGATTGGAAAAGGGGCATTGAAAACCAACTCTTGTAGGTACATTAATGTTAAAAACAAACTCCTGGATGCATTGTTTAACCTGTTCATAAGTCATATTGTCATATCTGATAAACGGTGCACAGTATGTGTCAAACGAAGACCATGCTTGCGCTCCGGCTGTTTCACCCTGAGTGCTGAAAGTTGAGTTAACGATTTGACCTAAAAGGCTTCTTAAGTGCTTTGGCGGCTTGCTTTCAACTTTTCCCGGCACGCCTCCGAAACCGTCGGTCAGAATCTGGCGAATATCCCATCCGGCACAATAAGCGCCAAAAAAACCAAGATCATGAATGTGGCAATCGCCGCTTTCGTGAGCACGCCGGACTTCTTCGGGATATATCTCATGTAGCCAGTATTGCTTTGTAAAGGCTTCCCTTACATAGTTGTTCAACCCATTAACGCTTTTTTGCGTATTTGCATTTTCATGTATCTGCCAATCCTTGTCACCAAGATAATCCGAAAACATATTAATCGTTGCACCGATTAACGCATTGATCTCTCTCGCATTCTTTCTTTTTTCTCTGTATAGTATGTATGCTTTTGCTGTCTGGGCATGTCCGTTCTCAATTAGCACATATTCAACAAGGTCTTGTATTTGCTCAACTTCAGGAATTTGATTTGAATACTTTTTTTCAGCAAGTTCTATTACTTCTTCACTTAATTTGCGTGCTGTGTCAAAATCATTTCCTCCACATGCCACCGCTGCCTTGAAAATTGCTGATGTGATTTTTTCCGGTACAAAATTTTCGACACTGCCGTTTCTCTTCCGTATTTTATCCAACATACTTATACCCTCCAGGCAAACTATATCTTGATGTTTTTATACTATCACAATACAATATATAGTGTCAATTGGATAATTTCATGATTTTTTATTGATACCGATAAAACATAGACATCATAATGGTTTTCGGATTTTTAAAATATTTCGACAATTTTCAACAAGCAATGTATATTGAAACGGGGGACCTATTTAAATTAAAGGCAAGGAAAATGTCCCGCCTAAAGCTCCTTATAAAACCTGAGGTTATCTTCCAGCTCAGGTTCCAGGTCATACCCTGCCTTTGTATAGTTCTCATAGCGTTTTTCGATCTCACGGACAATTTTCTTTCTTTCATTTTCAAAACGGATTGCGATATCCGAGAATACAGGCTGATTTAAAAGCAGTTTCCTTTTAGAAGCCCCGAAAGGACAGAATTGATACATAATAGCCCTAACTTCCTTATTGAGCTTTCTGCTGCCGAGGTATTCATAACGTAGCCATAGCTCATAATCGTATGTAAAGATATTTCTAAGATTGTTGTTATGTCTTTTTATTTGCGAGCGGATACGTTCTTTTGCCTCAGGAGTAAGATTTTTATTTTTTCTGTAGGTATCAATATAATCAGCGTAAACTGATGTTAAGCTGTTATATGAAATGTCATTCCATCGGCCGCCCATCATTGACCTGCATAACTCCCAGCGGAATTGACCTGCAAGCTTTATCATCATTAATGTCAGATCTTCCGATGTGAGTACCGGAAAAATAAACCTTCCGCGAGATGTCCTTGACACACCTGACATTTCCTGCCACATTAAAGCCCTTGCTCCAGCCGCGGGGACAAGGATAATATCAGGAAATACCTGCTTCATAATAATTTCCTTCTTAAACACTTCTGTTTCCCCGGAATAGAATAATTCGCGATGAAATACGGAAAAATCTCTTTCCAGAAGTTCACTAAGGGATTTTTGAAGCTTTTCTGGTGTTACAGCAACACGTCGGATATCTTCCGGAATCGTATCTCTGCAAAGAACAGGAAAATATGTTCCAAAGTGACCGCTGCAAACCCTGTGACTGGTGCGGAACATATTTGATATTTCAAAGTGCAGTCTGCGGCGTTCGGTATCCAAATCCGAACTCTTATCCGCACTCCTGTACTGCTGTTCTTTAATAACTTTTTCATATGTAACACCCAACTCATTCACCGAAGGGCTTATATCCCCGCTTATAATCTTTTCCATCCAGTTTTTCATCAGATAAATGTTTCCCTGCGTCAACGAATATTTATCAAGCATACTATAAAGACCATATATCTGGCGGGGTGAGAGAAGGTCACTGTCAATAAACCCATATGACAGGAACATTTCGAGCGCTTTATCTTTCGGCTTTTCTTTTGAATACCTTAGAATTACCGATTCATAAAGATCAAAAAAGACAGCGTTAAACTTCCTTCTTGATTCTGCAGGAATATTATCTATTTTTGGCATGTAATCCTTAAAGTTTTCAATAAAGCATTTAAAAAAGTCCCTTTTTTCTTGTTCGATCCCGGAATAATTCAAAATCCTGTCCATGCTTCCAAGCATTTCATACAGCACATCTTCAAGACATACTTCGACGTCTTCGTCGGGCTGAGTTGCTTCCAGTTTAACGCCCGAAAGCAGGAAATTCAGTTTGTTCATGTCAATACCCAGGCTGAATTCGTATTTTTCCTCAAAATACGCAACCAAATTCTTATACCTGTCCGATATATAATTAATAAAATCCGGGAGAACCGCAGTATCACGGTCGGATTGCCTTATTTCCACATAAGCCCTTATCAGCTCTGTTATAAGGCTGTCATTCGTGTTGCAAAATACACTGTATAGAAGCATATTAGAATACTCTATCTCTTTTTTTACATATTCTCTAAGCTTATGAAATGTTTTTAACAACTCGGTACAGTGATAAACCAATAACTTCGGATCTGCTTTGAAAAAATTATCACGGCATTCCTGATTAATATCCATCAGCGAGTTGAAATATTCCACACTATCAAGATCATACTTTTCTAAACTATTCTTACCGCCGTTTGGTGAAAAACCATTCAGACAATCTTCAAACTGCTCGATTGAAAAAAAGAGCAACGGCGGGATAGCCGATTTCATCTCATCATAATATTTTAAAGCGTCCGTTAATATTTTAATTTTAGGCTCCCTGTCAATCCTGCAAGTTTCTTTAAAATACCAGTAGTAACAGGAAACACAACGCACAAACTGTTCTACTTCCTGATTCAACTCGATATTTTCAATAAGTGTCTGATGCAGGGAACGAACAAGCTCAAAGCACTGCAGCAAAAGCTTAATTCCTTCGTCCGGCTGTTTTATTAATGGTTCAAATTGAGTAAAAACTTCAGGCGGGCTATCGGTTAACCCGTTTTCCCCCTTGTAAAGATATGTATAACAATATTTTTCCCGTGATTGAAAAATGTCCGGGAATCCGACAGGAAAACAGTCAACTTCGAAAGATACAAGTTTCAGGCTGTTATCAATGATATCTTCCGGTTCTCCTCCGTCTTTAAAAGATAGATAAACATCAAGATTACCTTTTCCTGTTGTACATATGGCTGTGACTTCGGCGCCCTCAATGAAGTACTTTTCAAAAACCCCATGATTAGTTTCGTGCAGTCTTTGAGCCATCACATATTCTCCTTTAACTTTTCGGCAAAGAATGAGTTTACATTTCTGACTTTTTTTAACCATAAATGGTACCTTTTTTCCTATTATACCATCTAAATGTCCTATTAACCAATAGAACTATTGTCCTATACCGCTGGGACCTTTTTACTATTTACTGTTCAGATGTTATTTTTGAACTATTGTATAATCTTTGGCTTTCCGTTTTCAAAATATGAAACCCAGCTGTGACCCGCACCCCTGACATCATCGCTCAACAGCTGCGATTTTCCCGTAAATTTTCCTGTTAACAATCCCATTGCAAGCGGGCAGCGGTTTATGCTTGCCAGATTATTGTCTTCGCAAAGCCTCAGCATCTCCGGAGCGTCATCAAATACATTAAGATGATGCTGAATTGCGCTGCAGTTCTTTTGGGCAGCGAATACCCTGGCGCCGTTTATCAAATCGGTGCTCCATCCGTATGAAAGAATTTTTCCCTTTTTTATAAGCTGCTCCAGCGCATATATAACTAAGTACGCCTCCGAAAATTTTATGTCCCCGACGTGGAGCAAATATAAGTCGATATAATCCGTTTTAAGCCTTTTCAGCGAAGCATTGCAGGCTTTTTCAATATAATCCGGGTCAATATTGACGCCATGAAGCATTCGTGTTGATTCGTTTCCAAAAAAACCAAACTTTGTTGAGATGACAACCTTATCCCTATTCCCATTTACCGCTTTCCCGATAACTTCTTCGCTGTGACCGACGCCGTATGCATCGGCAGTGTCAAGAAAATTTATCCCCATGTATATTGCCTTATGTATTGCACGAATGGACTCACTGTCATCAACATTCCCCCATCCGTCCGCTTTTCCGTCGAGGTACATTTCACCGCCGATCGCCCAACAGCCCAATCCCAGGGCACTTACCCCAATGCCGGTTCGTCCGAGCTTTCTGACCATGTTCATGCTTTTCCCTCCCTAATGGTAATTCGAACCATAAAATAATATATTACGATCTATATCCTAATCTAAAATTCGGATCTATAAAGATCCACTCATTCACTTTTTGTTTGGTACCAATTTTAATATAATGAGCTTTGACATAAATCACTGTGTATTTATTAAATATAACTGCTCGTCTATGCAGCCCAGTGTGCTTGAAATTGTTTTATTACGCATGTTTAATAAACAAATGTCAAGTGAAAGGATGAATTATATGAAAGTAGTTGCGTTTATCATTTATTAAATTTATCTCTCTGGATCTGACAGTATTTGAAACCCATCTTTTTGTCTTGCTGTATCACAATCACATCGAATTGTTTTAATAGAAAATTTTGTTAAGCAATTTAACGCGTTATAAGGGAAAAGCCAAGGTTAGCATCCTTGGCTTTTTCCCATTGAACATTAGATTTACTTATTTTCTTTGTAGTAATTATTTCCATAATCTATAATTTCTTTTCCGCCCGCATTCATCCATTTTTCAACCATTTCATTCCACTGCCTGTCAAAATTATCGATATCGACAACAGATTTCAGCCATCCCTCCGCAAATATGCTTAACAGCTTCTGCTCGTCACCCAGAAGGTTATCGTCAAATACGTTCATAAGCGGGCTGGGTATTGAATAACTTGTGTTCATGATCTGCCAGCTCGCAAACTGACCTTTCGCCATATCTTCAGGCTGCCAGGCTTTTACGTTCTTGAAAGCTTCATCATAATCGAAGTTGT
>JAAYBO010000063.1 GCA_012730095.1 Clostridiaceae bacterium | reverse complement strand
TGCCTCAATAAAGTCGCCGGAATTTTTATATTTATATATCTTTGTACTAACGACAGCTTTTTCCGAATTGGTTGCGGAATATATGTACAGCGGAATTAACGGAGCCTCATTTGTTGGAAACTCCATAAGAATATCGGTGTAGTAAAGGGTACCCTTCGCTATTGTCCCGGGTGTTTGTTCGGGTTCCGTTTCAAAAGCAAATACATAATCTTCTGCTAATTTTTGATCCGTTCCATTAAGAGGTAGTCCCTTCTTAACTGTTACGGTGTATATTGTGGCCGGTTCAAGTTTTTTCGGAATAAATACAGCCGTGTATCCGCTTGTTTCAAATCGTCCTTCAACTGTCGGCGATATTTCGAAATACTTCTCGGGATTTGCAAAACCGGTATGACTGAAATATATCTCTATTCCACTGTTAACAGGAACATAGCTTGACTGGTGGGCGGGAAGTGTGCCCAGAACTGTAAAGCCGCGTCTTGTCTGGAACGTCCATGAGATAGGTTCATTTTCAGGCGTGGTAAGAACAAACCTGCAGAGGCTGTTGGGCCCGAACTCATTTTCGGGTGTTACAAGGAATTCATTCTGTTTGTTTTCAGCAACCTGTATCGGATTGCCTCCATCCAGACTGAGCATTTCTTTTATCTGATCAACGGTATAATCGTTCTGTGTTTTCAGGATAAAATCTGTATCTGTGTATATACCTGTCGCATCGAAGCTGACAGGGGTAAGCAGAAAGCCGCTCCGATATTCTTCGGCGTAAACGGGAGTAGGTGTGTTTGCGGCCCAGAATACCGCGGTGGCTAACGATAATGCGAGTATTATTGCAATTGCTTTTTTCATCGTAATTTACCTCCTTTGATAAATTTGTCGGTCTTTTTCAGATTCCGCACCAGTGTAGTTTTACACGCTGCAATCAATTTGACGGCATATGAATGCAATAAGTTCCATAAAAACTTGCGGCCTGCCAGGAAGAACAACCGTGCAACGACTGTAGCTGTTCAGATGTATACGGATTTTACAAAAAAGAGCTGTTGAACAATAACTCCTTTGGTTATTTGTTAAATTATTCACAATTATTCTTCATTTCTATAGACATTGTCAGTTCATAATGATAGAATATTTACAAATTATTTTTACTCAGAATTTTTAGTAATGAATATTAATGGTTAGTATATAAAACAAAAAATTTGAATGGGGAGTGGAGCAAAATGAAAAGAGTGTATAACTTCTCAGCGGGACCTTCGGTTTTACCTGTTGAAGTGCTGGAAACCGTTAGAGATGAAGTTCTGAACTGGCATGACAGCGGAATGTCTGTTATGGAAATGAGCCACCGCTCAAAATGGTTTGATGAAATAATCACCAGGACCGAAGAAGATTTAAGAGATCTTATGGCTATTCCTTCAAACTATAAGGTGTTATTTCTTCAGGGAGGAGCGACTACTCAATTTTCGATGGTCCCAATGAACCTGATGCGAAAAGGAAAAGCGGATTATGTAAATACCGGAGCATGGTCAAAAAAAGCGATAAGCGAAGCAAGAAAATTTGGAAAAGTTAACATTTTAGCTTCTTCTGAAGAATCAACCTTTACTTATATTCCGGAGCTCGATCCCAAAACGTTCAGCGCAGATGCCGATTATTTTTACATTACGACAAACAATACAATATACGGAACCCGCTATACAAAATTGCCCGATACCGGAAATGTTCCGTTAGTTGCAGATATGTCATCGAATATACTGTCCGAAGTATACGATGTTTCCAAATTCGGACTGATATTTGCCGGGGCTCAGAAAAATATGGGACCTGCAGGTGTTACCGTTGTTATTATTCGTGAAGACCTTGTAAACGATGCGCACCCGGAAGTGCCAACATTGCTTCAATACAAAATTCATGCGGAGAACAGATCAATGTACAATACTCCGCCGTGCTACGCTATTTATATATGCGGCCTGGTGTTTAAGTGGCTGAAGAAACTCGGCGGTGTCCCTGCAATGCAGAAAATAAATGAAGAAAAAGCCAAAATTCTTTATGATTATCTTGATGATTCCAGTATGTTTAAGGGAACGGTAGCGAAGAAAGATCGCTCTCTTATGAATATTCCTTTTGTTACCGGCGACAAGGATTTGGATGCGAAGTTTATTAAAGAAGCCGCCGAAAGAGGTTTTGTGAACCTTAAAGGCCATCGCAGTGTCGGGGGAATGAGAGCAAGCATATACAACGCCATGCCAACTGAAGGGGTAAAAGCGCTCGTGGAATTCATGAAGGATTTCGAGATGAAAAATAAATAGCCTAATCATATCCCATCAGACTGGTGGATTGGATTATAAGTCTGTCCGCGTTAACAAACCCGCTCCCCGAAAAAGGAGCGGGTTTAATTTTTACGATATTGACAAGGAATGCTTAGCCAAGGTGTTAAAAAACAACTATATAGCTTTCCTATAAAGCGTCTATTTTGAAAGCGCTTATTGACTCATTCATCTTTTTTGCGTATTCGCCGAGTTCCTCGGCAAAATTCGCCAATTGCTCAATGTTTGCCAGTTGTTCTTCAGCCGAAGCATTTGCCTCCTGCGTTGAAGCGGCGGTTTCTTCCGAAACGGCGGATATGTTTTGTATTGCGGTTATTGCTTCAGTTTTGAAAGCATTCATATCATTTGCGTCGTTCTTAATTGCTTCCAACTGTTTTGAAAGGATTTCCATCGCTTCGGCAATACTCTTGAAGGTTTCGATTGTGTTATTAACAGCTTCGTTCTGTGCTTTTATAACATCTTCCGTTGTGCTGAAGCGATGTACGGTTTTCCCTATTTGTTCCTGGGTATTTTTTATTATAGCGGAGATCTCGCGTGTGGCGGACATCGACTGCTCCGCAAGCTTACGCACTTCATCGGCGACTACCGCAAATCCTCTACCGGCTTCACCAGCTCTTGCAGCCTCTATTGCGGCGTTCAATGCAAGAAGATTCGTTTGATCTGCTATATTGTTTATCACCTTGACAATTTTGCCGATTGATTTTGAGTTTGCATCAAGCGCCTCGATATCTGCCAGAATTTGTTTTGTATTGTTTGTCGACTCAAGCGTCTTGTTTTCCAGTTCTTCTATCGATGATAAACCCTTATGGGTAAGAACCGAGGTTTGCTTGGACAATTTTTCAATATTATTAGTGGATTCTGATACCTGATTTATTTTCATTGCAAGTTTATCCATACGGTTAACGCTTTCTTCGGCATCTACCGCCTGAGCGGAAGCTCCTTTTGCTATTTCCTGTATGACAAGGGTGATATCCCTTGATGCTTCCGAAACATGATTTGTCGTATCAGATACTATCGAAGCGGATTCGGTCACTTTATTCGACAATTCCATTGTGTTTGCGATAAGGTTTCTCATGTTGGATATCATTGTATTTATTGATTTTGCCAAAAGCCCAAGTTCATCTTTTCTTTTTGATGTAAACTCTACCGACAAATCACCGGATGCAGCCTGTCCGGCGGTGTTTATGGTCCTATTAATTGTCCTTCCCATACCCATAGCCATAAATAAGCCCATGCCGACGGCAAATGCGGCACCAAGTGCAACAAGAATTACAGTCCATATTAGAATGGAACGCGATGCTTCCATAAGAACCTTACGTGGTACCAAAGAAATTAAAATATATCCTGTATCTTCGATATGGGTAAATGTCATTAAGCAGCTCTCATTATTATAATCTACGAACTCTGAGCCCGTATCCTTGCCGCTGTCATATATTAACCTCATAAAATCCTCGTTTTGGATATAATTTTCGTTTGGTTCACCATCGCCGGAAGAATCTTCGAGCCCTGTGTTTGTGGCTGAAGATATTACTCTTCCGTCGGAACTGATTAAATGATATTCTCCCATGCTCCCCTCAGCTAATTGATTCAACAGAGTCTCAATGGAGGATAGTTTCACATCAATTAAGAGAAAAGCGTAGTCTACATTTGTTGTTATATTTTTTAAAAGCCGTGCGGCCGTAAATGCATAGTCTATATGTTTTTGGTTGTTTGTGCGGTAATTATCCAAAAATTCATGTCTTCCAGCGTATAATAATCTTCCTCCGGCATCTGACACCGTTTTTACAAAGCTGTCCTGAACAAAACTTTCGTAGTCAAGATCGGTAATAAAGTAATTATTGGATGTAGTGATTGATTCTCCGCTTTTGGCTATGACATTTATATCAGATATAAAGCTGTAATTGTGCATAATATTTGTAATAATATTATCGACTCTTCGCTTGACTTCCAGGTTTTCCATAATATCTGTAATATCACCTGAAATATAATTATGTAAATCACTATTACCGAGAAGCTGCATAGATATAGATTCAATATTTGAAAACATTAATTCAAGATAATTCTTTGTCTGCGCCATTGTATCAATTGTAGAATCACGCGCCTTTTTTTCAAGAGCGTTTTTCGCGATAGAAAATGAAACGGCCCCTAACAGTATTACTGGTATTATTGTTAAGATAAAGGCGGACAGAAGTTTTGCGCGAATTGTTTTAAAGCTTGATATATTGGTTATTTTCGCAAGAAGTGTTTTAATGTTCACGGCAAATTTTTTAGTCATATTTTTCCCCCCAGGACTGTTACGTATTGTTTCTTTTTAGCTCAGTTTATTTTATTTCTTTAAATTAACGTTATATTATTTATACCCTTAAAACCGCTTAAAAATCTGCATGCCATTATATCTTCAATAAAATTTGCTTTGTTTGTCGATTTTTCGAATTATTTATCGTGACAGAAAAACCATATCCAAAAGTTTTACGCCGACGCTTTCCGCAACTATATCGCATTTGGCTCTTAGAAGGAAAAACACCTTACCCTTGGATATATCTTCATTTTCAAGCGACTCATAGTTTGCCTGCCCTTTGGCCAATACAACATCACTTTCATGAAATTCTTTAAGAAACTGTTTTGAAACCGTTTGTATGCAGGTGCCAAGATATCCGCTGCCATTTGTAATTACTCTTGATACTTTGTCCATACCCGTATATATGGCGTCTTCCATCGTCGCATCGTTAAGTATAGGTTTTTCTTTTACCACGTAAACAACATCTTTTCCAAGAGCTTTAAGATGTTCAGTCAGTATTTTATCAAAAACAATTTCGCCCGAATTATCTCCTATTATCATAATTTTTTTTGCGGTATTTATTTTATCTTTAAACTTTTTTAAATGATTTATCGAAAAACCGATTTCCATACTATGCCGTAAAGCTTCGGAGATATCAAAATCCCTGTTGATTCCAAGATCTATAACGTTACCGGCTACGGCAATCCTCAGAGCGCAGTCCAGTTTGTCTTCCGATTCATCCATCATCTTCTGTAATTTCGGGTACAAGTTCAGCGCCAAATCATTAGACTTACGCTTTATTGCCTTATACGGGTCGTAGTTGTCAATAAGCTCATAAGTTTTCAATAAAACTAAAGTCGAGTTTTCCGCAGGAGTTTTTTCCCTGCTGTAATTTTTTATCTCGTCCATAAGCTTAAAGAGAACTTCATGCTGCATATCTTCATCAATTTCCGTTAGGTTCATGCAGGATACCGCCTGTTTTAGATAACAGTGAACACAATCCGCGTTAACCTTCAATTTTAATCACCATCCGTTTTTACTAATTAAGTCTGTTATTAACTATACCACAAACTTTAACTGAATCAATTGCCGTAAATTAGGTCTGTTAAATAACCTTTAATATTTCTGCAGCAATTAAACGGAACAAGCTTTGTTTACATAAGATACATCGGTTATTCAGCTCTATTGTATTATAGCATCCGGTAAAAATATCTTAAGAAACCATTTACACCGGTCCATTTACACATAATGTCTGAATTTTTATTTTTTCTTTTTTCTAATATCAAAATAAAATGGTCTGGCTTGATTCTTTTTTGAATTGGAGAGTCATTCATTCTGTTCTTTAAAATGGGGATACATAAAAAATGAATATATTGCCTGTGAAGGAATAATTGTGGTAATATTGTAACAAAACGGTTCTATTTCGTTTTCCATAGTGAAGATGAATACCTAAAGTATAGCGGAAGCTCAGGGGGAGAAAGGCGGTATGAAAAGAAGATTTATTTCTGTTATTCTGGCGTTGATGCTCGTGTGCTGTTTCACAGGCTGCGGCAGGAATGACAAGAATAAATATGAGTACACGGATATCCAAACGGAAGTGCTGAAACAGGCGGATATACATATTTATTCGCGTAGTTTCGGAACAGGAGGGCAGCCTCGCGATAAAACGGAAATAGACAATATGCTTGCCGAAATTGCAAAAAATGTTTCCGAAACAATAAATATAACGCCGTTTTTTCACTGGATCCCTTATGAGCAGTATGATGAAGAAATTATGAAGCTGATTAAATCGGGAGAAAAGATTGACGCGTTTACGTGTTATTCTCCCAATGTTTTTGTACAGCAGGATCTTATACTTGACATAACGGATTTGTTTGCCCGATATGCGCCGAAATACTATCATGAACTGATGGAAAATCAGATAGGCAGGGATTACCTGTATTACGGTTCTGTGGACGGCAAGCTGTATCTGATGCCATATTACGGGATTGAAAACCCGAGATACTGTATCGTAACAAAGAAAGAGTTTGCTGAAAAGTATGCGCCGGATGGTCTTGAAACAATGGAGGACTATGGAGAATTCCTGAAAAAGATAAATGAGAATGAAAAGGGGATTCTTCCCGGCGATGTAAATGCGTATTATTTTTTTACGGCTTATTTGGAAGGGAACGGATATTACACCGAATTTGCGACTTACTTCTTTTCCAGGTTTGACGAACCGGCAAATATATACGCAATAGAACAGACTCCGGAATTTATCGATGCATGGCGTTTATTATCACAGTGGCATGCGGATGGTTATCTGAAAAGAGAAGGATACTCCAATACACTGCTTAACGGGAGATTGGCTTCCGAACTAACGCCGTTGAGCAATATTGAGAATGTCTTAGGGCAACTGTCTATTCTTGATTCTCAATTTACAGCAATACCGTTATATATGGAAAGTATGTTTTTGATCAATACCTCCGGCAGGGGCCTTGTGATTTCAAAAACCTGCCCAATTCCTGAACGCGTAGTTTCTTTCGTGGAATGGATTCACGAGTCTCAGGAGAATTATGATTTGATAAGATACGGCGTTAAGGACAGGAATTATTCCCTGCGGGGCGACAGAGTAACCTTTCCACGATCAGTAAGGCCATTGTCTACATGGTTTGCAGCCGAATATTTTATAGACATACGATATGAACGGCTCACTCCTAATCTTGATGCGAATTTCAGAGAGTTCTATAAGGATGCGGGCTTTAAAAATACGGTGACAACAAGGCAGCTTTATGGAAATTACGAAGAAAAAGCGGAGGAAAATTCGGAAACACTTGAGGATATGATGAGGGAATATGATCAGATTGAAAAACTGATTGAGGTTTATTTTGCCAATATGGAGAAGTTTATCAGCGCCACCAATGAAGGAAACTTAAGTATGCCGCCGGATGAACTGACAATAAAACAGAAGGAAGCCGGGGTTGAACAAATTCTGTCTTTATACGGAAAAGCAAAAAAGCTCATGGTGGGACCATAATTTCTTAAAGGTATTATATATTCGGAATTAAAGTGAAATTTATCCGCTTTGTTTAATATATTTTTTGTTTTTGTCCGACAGCATATGATTGTCCATATTATTACGGAGGTCTTATTTATGAAATTATGGAGCAAAAGGTCAGGGATTCATTTCATTATTGTTTTGTTTTGCTGCATGTTATCCGCGTGCAGTCTGTTCCCCGCTGAGGAAGAAGTTCTCGCGCCGCCTCTAATTGAGCCCGAAGAAATTACATACAGAACGGCGGAAGCTAAAATAGGTTATATTGAGGACAGTATTGTAAGGACAGCCTATTTTATACCGGTTGTCGATAAAGACCATTTCTTTACGAACCGGAGCGGCCGCCTCAAAGTAATCCACGTTAAAATTGGAGATGCCGTTAAAGCGGGGGATTTGATTGCGGAGCTTCTGACCGATGATATTGAGAAGGAAATAGAGTATCAAAAAATTGTTGTTGATTCCCAAATCAAAGCATACGATTATACAGAGCAAAAATCTGCGATAGAAATAAAGGCGGCTGAGAGCAATCTTGCGGATCTGGAAAAAAAGCACGCTGAGATGCTTGAGAATGCCGGCGCACACACAAGGAACGACATTGAAAATATCGAAAAGGAAATAAGAAACCAGATAATATATTTGGACAAGCTCAAACTTGATTACTCCAATCAATTGGAAATAAAAAAGAACGAACTGATGCTTGCGGAGCTGAAGCTAACACAGCTTGAGGAGGAACTTGGCCAATGCAGGCTGTATGCTTCTGTTGACGGTATTGTTACGTATGCTCTTAAAATCAACGAGGGCGATATCGTTGATGTATATAAGACAATCGTCACAGTATCCGATCCGAAGGTCCTGCATCTTGAGTACAAGGGCAACTCCTCAGGCGATTTTAAAATCGGAATGAAAGTACAGGTAACGGTGGATAAGAAAACCTATTCCGGAGAAGTGGTATTAACGGCCGCAAGCGTACCCTTTGAGGAAATGGAAAAATACAAGGAAACGGTGCATATTAAAATGGAAGAACTGCCTGAGGGAGTCAAAATGGGAGACAGGGCTGATATTAAGCTTATCAGGGATTTCAGTGAGAACGCGGTGATCATTCCTAAAAATGCGTTAAAAACATACCTGGGAAAGGATGTTGTTTATATCCTTGAAGACGGCATCCGTATTGAACGTTTTGTGCAGAGGGGAGTACAGTCCATAAGTGATGTCGAGATAACAGAGGGTCTCGAAGCGGGAGAGCAGGTCATTATAGATTAGGGGGAAGGTTATGCTTGAATTTTTATATCGTAAAATCACTAATAACAAGTGGCTTTTCCTATGCCTGCTTATCGGCGCCCTGTCCGCCTGCGGCATTATTTCATCCATACCGCTGTATTCGAATGCCATATTGCAAAAAGTATTAACAAAGGATCTTGAGAATAATCATCTGCAAACAAGAAGATCTCCCGGCACTTACACGGTAGAACTGTCGGAGAGAGGCATATACGAGAAGCACATAGTCGATCAGGTGAAAAACATTGCACAAACTCAGCTTTCGCCAAGCTTTGACCTTCCAGTCGAGCAACAGCTCTATTTTATCAGGCTGAATTCATTTAAAATCATGCGTGAAGGCGATGAACACTATAACAAAATGGGTCTTAACGCATACCCTGTATACCTGTCGGATTATGAAAAGCACATAAAGCTTGTACGAGGACGGATACCGGAAAAAGAACCGGTTAACGGTGTTTATGAGGCAGCGATATCCCTTGAGGCAATGAACAGGCTCCAGCTTTTACAGGATCAGGAATACCTGTTGGAATGGAGAAACATTTTTACAGAGGAAAAAAAGGAAATAATCAGGTTTAAGGTAGTAGGCATATTCACCGTTGAAAATTTGAATTCCCTTTATTGGAGCGGAAACCGGTACAGGCTTTTAGGCGACTCAATTCTGTTTTATGAAGATCATATTGAGAAGCTCATAGAAAAGGATGGCATAGTAACGATTGAAAGGACCGAAAATACGTGGTTCTTTGATTACCGGGCGGTAAAAATCGGTGATGTGGAAACAATTCTGGACATTTTGAAAAGCCAGCAGAAATGGAACGAAAAAAACGGAAATTTGGCTAAAATCACATTCCGCATACAGAATGTGCTTGAGGGATATCAGGGCAGGAAAGCGCAGCTGCAGATTACCCTTTGGATTCTTACGGTTCCGATGATGCTCATTATTTGTTTTTATACAATGATGATTTCCGGCTTGATTGTCAGAAACAGCAGGAATGAAATTGCGGTGATAAAAAGCAGGGGAGCGGGAAGATTTCAGGTCTTTCTTATATATATGGTTGAAAGTCTCGTTCTCGCGGTTATATCCTTTGCGGCAGGGCCAAGAATCGGGTTCTTCATCTGCCGTTTTTTAGGTTCCTCGAACGGTTTTTTGGAATTTGTGAACCGGAAAGCTCTTGATCCGGTTATTGCACCAGAAATTTACGGTTATTCCGCAGCAGCCGCCGTGATATTCATGCTGTTCATGCTCGTTCCCGTCGTAAAGGCGAGCGCCGCCGGAATTGTAGAATACAAAAGAAGCCTTGCTTCAGATACCGGCAAACCTTTCTGGCAGAAGTTCTATCTGGATATTATAATTCTTGCGGTCTGCGCTTACGGATATAATAATTTCCGGAACAGGCAGGATTTATTGGGACTTACGGGACTTTCCGGAACAGAGCTGAGTATTGATCCGCTGCTGTATTTCATATCGACGTTTTTTATTCTTGGGATCAGCCTTCTTTTCTTAAGACTGTATCCATTGCTGATACGGCTTATATTCAAGCTTGGAATAAGGCTGTGGAATCCCGTAGCCTACTTTTCACTGGTTAATGTATCGAGGGCTGACCGGAATCAGCAGTCCATCATGCTGTTTGTTATTTTATCGCTGTCCTTTGGTATCATTAATGCGAATCAGGCCAGGACAATCAACAGTAATACCCTTGATAAAGTGATGTATGAAAATGCCGCGGATATAGTAATTGAGCCCTACAACAACCTTAAGCACCAGCAGCAGGCTATGCCTGCGTATGGGATGTCCGAAGGAGCGGTGTTATCTGTCTCGAATACACCGGTACAATACCGTGAACCACCTTATGAACAGTACCGCAAAATTGAAGGGTATGAAAGCATGACCAGGGTATTGGTTGACAATAAAGCCTCTTTGGCGAGCGGAAGGACCTCAGTTAGAGATATAAGGCTTCTTGGCATTACACCGCATGAATTCGGGAAAACCGTCTGGTTCAGAAATGATTTGCTGTCCCATCACATCAACGAATACCTGAATATGATGACCGGCGCGCCTACAGCCTGTTTCCTTTCAAGCAGCTTCCGCGAAGAATACGATATAGAAGAGGGAGACAATGTGTCCATCCGCCTGGAACAGGGACATACCCTTCAATGCACTGTTTATGGGTTCCTCGACTATTTTCCGTCCTGTAACCCATTTAAGGAGGTTAAAAAAATTGGTACGGATGAAGTAACTGTTAACAAGACCTTTTTTGCGGTAATCAACCATACTTATGTGATGAAAAAGCTCCCTGCGGTACCGTATGAAATATGGCTGAAAAAGAAGCCCGACGTTGCTGACAGTTATATAAACGAGCAGCTTGAAGATTTGTCTCTTATGGTAGAAAGAGTGGATTACGCATCTCAGAAGATTATTGAAAAGAAAAATGATCCGATGCTTCTTGGCACGAACGGCGTTTTAACGATGTGTTTCATTGTAACTATGATTGTTGCGGCTATCGGTTTTGTACTTTTCTGGGTGCTGTCAATACGGGAAAAAACGTTGAAATTCGGAATATTCCGGGCTATGGGAATGCCAATGGGGAGCGTGACGTTAATCATTCTGTGCGAACAGTTCCTCGTGTCCGTTACAGCCATTTTAGCCGGGATTGTTTTGGGGACTGTTGCCGGTACAATATTCATTCCGATGCTTGAAATGGTATACTCCGCATACCAACAGGTACCGCCCTTTAAGGTAACGGCCGATTTCAATGATTACGTGAAGGTGCTTGGCATTGCCGGTGTTATGCTGTTTGCGGGACTTGCTTTCCTGTATGGGCTCGTAAGAAGCATTAATGTACACCAGGTGCTGAAAATGGGAGAGGATTCATGATGGATATATTGCACGCTGAAAATATCAGCCGTTCTTTCAGTGTCGGAAGTACAGCCATTGATGTTTTAAAAGGGATTAATCTTGAGATCGCAAAAGGCACGTTCAACATTCTGATGGGACCGTCCGGCTCAGGAAAGACTACGCTTTTAAATATCCTTGGCGCACTTGACAGGCCGGATACCGGTAAAGTGTTCTTTGACGGGAGGGATATTACCTGTATGTCGGAAAGAAAAAGGGATGCCCTTCGCAGAAGCAAGCTTGGTTTTGTTTTTCAGTCCGTTGCCCTTGTTTCAAACATGTCGGCTTATGAAAATATTGATTTTGCGCTCCGGATCTCTAAATACAACGTTAGGGAAAGAAAAAGAAGGGTTGAAGAATGCCTTGATTTTGTAGGATTGAAAAAAAGAATGAAGCATTATCCCGGAGAAATGTCCGGTGGGGAGCAGCAGCGTGTCGCAATCGCAAGAGCCATCGCCCACAAGCCCATGTTGCTTCTCGCGGACGAGCCCACCGCCGAGCTTGATACGAATACCGGGCTGAGGGTTGTGAAATTGTTCAAAGATCTGGTTGTCCGTGAGGGCATAACGATTATAATGTGTACGCATGATCCGAGTATGATGGGAATAGCCGACAGAATATATACGCTTGAAGACGGGGTGATAATTGATGTCGCATGAGGATGTGCCAATGATTTTGTGTGACAATCTCGTTAAAATATACAAGACGAAGGAAACCGAAGTCGTTGCGCTGCAGGGACTTGATCTTACGATACAAAAGGGTGAACTGACCGCTATTATCGGTAAAAGCGGCAGCGGAAAATCAACTCTTTTGAATATCATCGCGGGTCTTGATCGGCCCTCGGCCGGTTCCATCCATGTGGATGGAAAAAATCTTCTAAAGTTCAATGACAGACAGCTAATGATGTATAACAGGGAAACAATCGGCTTTGTCTGGCAGAATAAGGCAAGGAACCTGCTTCCTTATTTATCCGCCGAGCTGAATGTTCAGGTGCCGATGATGATTACGGGTCTGAAAAACCGCAGGGACAGGGCCAGGGAACTATTAGACATGGTTGGGCTGAAGAACAGGTATAAAAGCAGGCTGGGAGAATTGTCCGGCGGGGAACAGCAGCGGGTAGCAATTGCAATTGCGCTGGCAAATAAGCCAAAGCTTATACTTGCCGATGAACCTACCGGCGCTGTGGACAGCATAAACACGTATAAAATAATGGAGCTGTTTGAGAAGCTGAACAATGAGCTTGGCGTAACAATAGTTATTGTAACCCATGATCTGAATATTTCGTCGATGGTCGATAGGGTGATATCCATCAGTGATGGTATGATTGGCAGTGAAATGCTTAAAAAGGAAGATTATCAAAAAAGGCTCTCCTTACTCGACGATATTACACAACCCACAGAGTCCCACGAGGAATACGCGGTTATTGACAACAAGGGCAGAATAAAAATACCAGAGGAATATATCGAAAACATGAAACTTCGCGGCGGAGAGCGCATAAAAATCCGAAAAAGCGTAGAAGGATTTGAAATATATAAAGCATAACAACTTTTACAAACAGGTGTATTTTTAAAGAAATTACAAGACTTTAGGTTTTCTTTATTTCAATTCTCGATGACTGTCATATTAACATTAAAGTGAAATCTGATATGTTGACCGTTCAATAGAATTTTACAGGGTTTTGCGCAGAAGGTAACCTTGTCAAACACCGGAGAACGTGTTATTGTTGTTTTGAATATTTGTACCTTATGCTGCATTTATTCAGTGCAGCTTATTACGCGGCTTAATTCTTTTCCTGATTGGAGATTAGTATGAAAGTAAGGCTTGACGACAGTATACTTATGAATGTGGAAAAACCGGCAAGGTATACGGGCGGAGAATGGAACATGGCGGTAAAAAATCCGCAGGAGACAGTGTTGCGTTTTGCGTTCTGCTTCCCGGATATCTATGAGGTTGGCATGTCACATCTGGGAATGAAGATATTATACCATGTTCTGAACCGGAGGGACGATGTTTACTGTGAGCGCGTATTCGCTCCATGGGTTGATATGGAGAAGATTATGCGGGAAAATGAAATACCGCTTTTTGCGCTTGAAACTAAGGAACCTGTAAAAGATTTTGATATAGTTGGGTTTACGCTCCAATACGAAATGAGCTATACAAATGTTCTGAATATGCTTGATCTGGCCGGAATCCCGGTATTGTCCGAAGAAAGGGACAATTCACACCCATTTGTCTGCGCGGGCGGGCCGTGTGCCTGCAATCCCGAACCGCTTTCGGATTTTATTGATTTCTTTGTGGTAGGGGAAGGCGAAGAGGTTATATTGGAAATCTTAGACATATATAAGGAATGGAAGGCGTCGGGAACTCGTCGCAACAGAAAGGAATTCTTAAAGAAAGTTTCATCGGTTGAAGGCGTTTACGTACCTTCATTGTATAAGGTTTCATATAACGATAACTTAACGATATCCGAAATCGAACCCTGTTTTGCCGGAGCGCCTGAAACAATCCGCAAAAGGATAATAAAAAACCTTGATAATGCTGATTTTCCCGAGGATATAATAGTACCTTTTATAGGCACTGTCCATGACAGGATTATGCTTGAATTGTTCCGCGGCTGTATTCGAGGATGCCGCTTCTGTCAGGCGGGGTTCATATACAGGCCGGTACGCGATAAAAAACCCGAAACATTATATAAGCAAGCCGAAGGAGCGATTAATAAAACAGGATACGAAGAGATCTCACTCGTTTCGTTAAGTACGAGCGATTATTCAAACCTGAAAGAGTTCACCGATGAGTTAATAAAATTGACGGAACAAAAAAAAGTTAATCTGTCCCTGCCTTCATTAAGGGTTGATAATTTCTCGCTTGATTTGATGAAAAAGGCGCAGAAAGTAAGAAAAAGCGGTCTGACTTTTGCTCCCGAAGCGGGAACGCAGCGGCTCAGGGATGTAATAAACAAAGGAATCTCCGAAGAAGACATATTAAAATCCGCGGAATTGGCGTTTAGTGGTGGATGGAACAGTATCAAGCTGTATTTTATGATAGGGCTTCCCACCGAAACGATGGAAGATATTGAAGGCATAGCACGGCTGTCACAAAAAATAATGAATATTTATATGGAAATACCGAAAAATAAGCGCTCAAAGGGCTTTAAAATGACGGTAAGCGCCGCATGCTTTGTGCCGAAGCCTTTTACCCCGTTCCAATGGTTCGGTCAGGATACGCAGGAAATGCTTTATGAAAAACAGAATTTGCTTAGGAAAAAACTTCGGGAAGTATCGAAATCAATTGTTTTCAACTGGCATGATGCCCGGCTGAGTTTTCTTGAAGCCGTTCTGGCAAGAGGAGACAGAAGGCTTGGAAAGGTATTGGTTAACGCATGGAGAAAAGGATGCCGTTTTGACGGCTGGAACGAGCATTTTGATTACAATTCATGGATGAAGGCTTTTTATGAGGAAAACATTGATCCGTCCTTTTACGCAAACCGGATAAGAGAGTTTGGTGAAAAATTGCCCTGGGATCATATTGACATGGGCGTATCAAAAAAGTTTCTTGAGCGTGAGTGTGTAAGAGCATATAAAGGGGAAATTACCCCCAACTGCAGGGCACGATGTTCGAATTGCGGAATAAAAGCTCTTATTGACGGAAACTGCTGTGTTTAGTATTTGTTTGTAAGGGAGACCGAAATGGAAATACGGTTTAGATTTAGCAGAGGAGAAGAATTAAAATTTATTGGCCATCTTGATATACTGCGCCTGTTCGAGCGGGCTTTTAAACGGGCGGGGATACAGGTTGCCCATTCAGAAGGCTTTAACCCAAGGCCTCGCATTGTTTTTGCTCAGCCAATGCCGCTTGGTCTTACCAGCGAAGGAGAATTTGCCGATGTTGAGCTGGCTGAACAAATTGATATTGCTAATTTCATACAGAAAATAAATTCTTCGCTGCCTGCCGGCATAAACGTAATTGAAGCAACGGTGAAAACCGGAAAGTCAAACCTTATGGGGATAATTGACGCGGCACGTTACAGGATTTGGTTCGAAGCGCCTGAAATGCTGGATATCGAAAATGCGATGAAATCCGTGCTTAAGAGCAATGAAATAAATGTTGTAAAAAAGACAAAGAGGGGTGAGAAGGAAGTCAATATCCGCCCTTTCATATATGAGCTTTCAGGAGAAAAAGACGGCCGGACGGGAGTATTCAATGCCGTTCTTGGAGCCGGACAAGATAACAATGTCCGTCCGGAACTTTTTATAGAAGGGGTATCGAAGGCTTCAAACGCGCCTTTTAATATGCTCAGAATGCATCGGGTAATGCTCTACTGCGGTAAAAAGAAAGCGGCGCCTGATTTAATGCCGGCGGAGAATATTTGGATTACACCTATGGATGATTAGCTTGATAGCAGCGTCTGAAAAATGGAGAAAAATATATGGTTAAAGAGATAATAGTTGATGCGGGATTGCTGCAAACACGGGCAGCTGTGCTGGAAGATGGAGAACCGGCTGAGATATTAATTGAGAGTGATCACCCTAAAAGACTTGTCGGAAACATATATCGCGGGATAGTAAGGAAGGTTTTTCCCGGAATGCAGGCTGCATTCGTTGATATCGGAGTGGATAAAGATGCTTTTCTTTATGTATCTGAAGCAGTCTCTGGTAAAGAAACCGGCGCAGACAGTTCTGATGTAAGCCATACCAACGCAGATGTATACAAACCTCGCATCGAGCAGCTGGTAAAACCCGGTCAGGAGATTACGGTTCAGGTTATAAAGGAACCCGTTGAAGGCAAGGGAGCAAGAATTACGACAAATATCACTCTTCCGGGAAAATATGCGGTATTGGTTTGTAAAAATAATACCGCTGTTGTTTCAGGAAAAATTGGAAACAAACCGGAAAGAGAACGGCTTAAAAAAGTAGCGTCAAGATTTTGCAGCGAAGATATTGGGGTTATTATCAGAACTGCATCGGAAGGGGTTAAAGAATGTGAGATCGAAAACGATATCCTTTTGCTCCTTCAACTGTGGGACAGCATTGTTAAAAAGGAAGGCAAAGGCAAGGTCCCAAGAATCCTGCATCAGGAAGCGGGGTTGCCCATAAAGCTTGTCAGGGAATATCTGAATAAAGATATAAAACGTTTTGTTATAAACAACAGGGATAAGTATAATGAACTGCTTGACTATCTTGACCAGGTTTCAACGGGTTTAAGAAATAAAATAGAATTTTTCGGTGAAGAATATGATTTATTTGAATACTACGGTATTGGGTCAGCCATCCGTGAAGCACTGTCGCGTAAAGTATGGCTTAAGTGCGGAGGATACCTTGTATTTGACGAAACAGAAGCACTCACAGTTATTGATGTTAACACAGGTAAATTTACCGGTAAAAACGAACAGGAAAATACTATTTTAAAAACTAACCTTGAAGCCGCGGCCGCCATTGGAAGACAAATAAGGCTTAGAAATATCGAGGGGATAATTCTTGTTGATTTTATTGATATGAAAGAAAATTCACATAAAGAAAAAGTGATGTCTCTGCTGAAAGAAGTTGTAAGCCTTGACAGAAGCAAGGTTGTTGTTGAGGGCATGACCAACCTCGGGCTTGTTGAAATGACGCGTAAAAAGGTACAGGGCTCACTGCGGAAATCCATAACAGAACCTTGCCCCGTATGCGGAGGAACTGGCCGGTTAATCCAGCAGCCCGGCCAGCGCAGTTCCGTATAATGTCGAATT
>JAAYBO010000062.1 GCA_012730095.1 Clostridiaceae bacterium | reverse complement strand
TCTTAAAGGCTGTTGCTCAAAAACGGTATTGTTATCTGTCATGTTATTCTCCCATTTTCGAAAATTAATATATTTGTATTATCATGAATCAGGTAATGTTTTCCCTGTATTCAAAAGGGCTTATCCCCGTGTGTTTTTTAAAAATTCTGCTGAAATAGCTTTGAACCGGATATCCTGCAAGTTCGCCCACCTGTTTTATTGTCAATTCGGGACTAGACATAAGTAAATTTTTTGCTTTCGCAATTCTGAGCGATATAATGTATTTGGCAGGCGTTATGTTATAATGCTGATCAAATATTTTTGTAAGATACCCGGGACTATAGCCCATGTTTTTCGCTATCAGGTTCAGGTTAATGTCGCTGCAGTAATGGCATGCGATGTATTCCTGGAGGACGGCGGCTATTTGTTCCGAAGTATGCCGTGCCATTGATGGATTGAATATTTCGGAATATGCATTTTGCGCTATTTCCAGTTTGTTTTTAATATTTAACAGTGCCTCGTATAACTGCTCGGGGTTGATTGGCTTCAGTAAATAATCGGCAGCCTGTACTTTGATTGCTCTCTGCGCATATTCAAAATCTGAAAAGCCGCTGATAATAATAAACTGAATATCGGGATTCAGCACATGTACTTTTTCAAGCAGCGTTATACCATCCATTACTGGCATTTTGATATCGGTAATTAGAAGGTCGGGCGACAATTGCTTTACAAGCTCATATGCCTGGCTACCTGTTTGCGCTGTAGCAATAACCTGAAAATTTAGCTGTGTGTTATGTATTTTTTGAATCAGGTTATCAAGAAGCAGCTCTTCGTCTTCAGCGACAATAACCGTGTATTTACTGTTTTCCATAGTTTTTCTCCAATCCCCGAACCCGCGAAAAATGTCGTTTACGAATCGGATGGCAGTGTAGAGGGGCCATTTTCATTTATTGCATTTTTTAAATATCTGCCTATCGAAACAATGCCTCCTCCTTTTTCCATGTTGCCGAAAGTAAAAATAATATTATTTCCGCAGTGCAATTTCCATCTTGAATATACATTGACAAGACCCATTCCGTCAATCTCGATATTGGGGATACCAATATGATTTTTGGCGTTATTAATTTTTTCGTTTAGTGTTTCAATTATCTCGTCGGGAAACCCATTTCCGCTGTCAATAACGTCGATTCTCCAATAATCATCAGATACCGTGCTTTTAATATAAATATCCCAGGGCGGTGTGCAATCAGTTCCATATTTAATAGCATTTTCGACAAGAGGTTGAATAATCAGTTTAGGTATTTTTATATCAAGCAGTGATTCGTCAATATTAATATGGTAGTTAAGGCTTGACTGGTAACGGATTTTCATACAGTAAAGGTATTTTTTAATATAATCTATTTCTTCTCCTAAGGTTACCGTGTTTTCTGAATCTTTCGCAATATACCGCATAATGCTGCCAAGGCTTCTGCACAGCGTAACCACATCTTCACAGCGGCCGTTTTCAGCAAGGATGATAATGCTTGACAGTGAATTATAGTAAAAATGCGGGTTTATTTGTGATTGTAGTGCCATGTTTCGGGATCTCATTTCCTGCTGCCTTGTGTAGATTAATTCATTCATTGAATTTTTTAGTTTTGTACTCATGTTCTGAAATGCCTGGTTCAATTCTTCAAGCTCGTCAATGGAAGTATCGAGGGAACTATCGTTGTGGATACCCAATGTGTCAAGCTCGGTT
>JAAYBO010000061.1 GCA_012730095.1 Clostridiaceae bacterium | reverse complement strand
TATCTCCGAAACCATTGCACATTCTACTTCATTAGCGTCCTTTATATCATTAAAGCTGCCCATTACTACCTTAGCCATATCATTACTCTTTTCCAGTTCCTCACGGTTATCTGCCAATTTCCGTGTCATGTTATTCATTGACAATTGTATAGCATCAATTATATTTGCAATCTGTTCAACAAGCTCTTTTGATGTATCAGACAATTTTCGGATTTCATCTGCAACTACTGAAAACCCTCTTCCGGCATTGCCTGCACGCGCTGCTTCAATGGAAGCATTTAACGACAGCAAATTGGTTTGATCTGAAATACCCCTGATCAGGTCCAGAATATTATTCATTTCCTGTGCTTGTTTAACAAGCACCTCTAAAACTTGAACAACCTCTTCCGTAGCCATATTGACATCTCTTAATTGAACCATGTACTCGGAAAGCTTAACATTCCCAACTTCAGTCTTTTCCAATGCGTTAGCCGCACTTAATGATATATCCGACACTTTTATATTTACATCCTGCGTGATTTTCTTTATATCATTCATTATAACAATTGCATTATTCGTTTCAGCTCGCTGATTATCCATACTCTGCGCCATATTATCGAGTGCAAACGAAATATTTTCGCTTCCTTTTTCATTTTCGAAAGTGCTTCTTGTTACGACCGCAACCGCATCCTTTATTTCAATAGCCGCTTTTCTAACGTTTGTTATGACTTTTTTAAGATTGTCACTCATAATATTAAAATTATACGCCAACTGTTCAACTTCATCATTTGATCTTATATTTACTTCTTTACGGGATAAATCACCCTCGGATATATATATTAGTTCATTCCTTAGTTCTTTAATGGAAGTAGTTATACGTTTTATAATTATTATGAATAAAAATATACTGACAATAACAGCCAGCACAAATATTATACTACATATTATTATCAGCTCTTTGAAATTCTTCTCAATCTCCTGCTGTAAATCTGCACTTCTTGCCAATTCCAACGTAAGAAGGCTTGAAAGACCGTTTGATATCTTTCCTCCTTCATCACCCATATACCTGACTATTTCCTGGATTTCAGCATTCACAGCCGGAAACTTACCATCAACACTTCTATTATATATTTCTTCTATATAGGCTATATACTTCTCCGTTGGAGTTCTAACAGTATTTATAGCCCCCAGATTCCCATAGTATTTTTGATCTGTTTCAATCTCTGCCTTCAGTTTATCAAGAAAGGTTAATATCCCTTTTGCGCTTTCCATATGTGAGCCTGTTTTAAGGTCATCCCCTACCAGGCAGGAATTCAGTATCTTATTTGGCTGAGATATAATATTTACTCTAATTTCATTTATATGAAAAATGTTATCGACAAGATTATTATATTCGTTATTAAAATGAATCGATTTTAACAGAATGAATACAATTAAAAAACCAAAAATAATAATAGAAATCGAGAAAATAAGCGCTATCTTTTTCGCAATACTATTAAAAAGTAATTTTCTCGCTTTATAGATGAATGATTTTTTATTGTTTGAAGTTTCAACAAAAGTATCCGAGCCAGATTTTTTAGGCCTTGCCTTATTCCTAACTTTTATACTTTTCCTTGATGTTTTTGAATTATCCGGTTCTTTTATATTGTTCATTATGTATCCCGCCCCCATAAAATAATACTATTTAGAGAAGGTTAAAGAGCCGAAATAGATAATCTATTCCGGCCCTTTAGCTACTAAATAATTAGTCATAAAGGTTAGGAGCAATACTGGGATCTTCCATATTGTCTTTATTATACCATGCCCCGCCTGTGTCCACATCGGATACGGGTTCGCCCTTAGCCGCGGCTATCAGCAAATCAATGGTAACCTGTCCCATCTTCAGAGGAGACTGTGTAACAGCACCGTACAAAGTACCATCTTTAATTGCCGCCTTGATAATGGAACCTGCATCAAATCCAACAGCGATAATTTTGTCATCTGCGCTTCCCAATACACCCAGGTTTTGATTTGCAGTGAGGATACCTTCTGCAGCAACCTGGTTGGAACCGAAGATACCGATAGTATCGGATTGGTTCAAAATTGCGCTCGCTTCCGTTGCGCAAAGCTCTGTTGTTGTCTGGGCAGGAACACGAACTTCGATAATAATGTCGGCAGAGGCTTCATCACCTTTTTCCTTGACTTTGCCTACATAGTAATCATTTCCTACAACTGCCACTGACTTTCCTGCACCTTTGCAAAGCGTGGTGATTTCATCGATAAACCCAAGACCACGGCTTGTAATTGATTCGGATGTAGCATCCTGATTAACAACACCAATTCTTACTTTACCGGTTGCTCCTTTTACCCTGCTCTCAAGAGCCCCCCAAATACCTTGAGCTGCTGTAACACCTGCTTTATAGTTATCTGTCGAAGCTGTTGCAAGAACAGATCCGGGAGGTGCATCCGGAATACCGGAGTCAAAGCAGATAACAGGAATGCCGGCATCTTTAGCTGCCTGCAGTGAATCAAGCATAGCAGAAGCATCACATGCCGCAATACCAATTCCGTCGGGTTTACTGTTTATGGCGTCATTAAACATTTGAACCTGATCAGCGATGTCAGATTCGGAGTTCGGGCCGTTAAATGTAGCATTAACGCCCCTTGCATTCATTTGATCCGTTGCTCCCTTAACAGCAGCGAGCCAATAAGTTGACTGGTAGCTTTTTACGATAATTGCGAAATTCAACGTTTCAGTATCAGCCGGTTTGCTATCAGGTGTTGACTCCGCTTGTTTACCGGTGTCTCCCGATGCTGCTGGTCCACTGGGGGCTCCTCCACAGCCTGCCAACAATGATGCAATCAGTACGATGCAAAAAATGATTGGTAACAGTTTTTTGCTCATTCTCCATCCTCCTTACAAAATAGTAATAAAAATATTAATAATTACCGCTTTTTAAAAGCAGTAGTTATCGATTTAGTGCCTTTCACATTTCTGCTCAAGTCAATCAGTACCGCCGTAATCAGTACAATACCTGTAATAATTTGCTGCCAGTTTGCCTGCAAACCAATGAAAGGAAGTCCTGTTTTCAATATGCATATTACAAACACACCTAAAAGAGTGCCTGTTATACTGCCCACACCACCGGTCATCGAAACGCCGCCGATAATAGCGCCGCCGATTCCCTCAAGTTCAAATCCCGCACCTGTTCCCGGATATACACTTGCAAATATCGCCGAATACGCAATAGACGCAAGCCCCGCAAAAGTACCGGAAATTACATATGCGGCAATGTAGATATATTTTGTATTAATTCCGGATAATCTGGTTGCTTCTTTATTAGAGCCAATTGCAATAATGTATCTTCCGACTTTTGTATGATTTAAAACAAACGACATTAATGCTGTCAGCAGTAAAATCCACAAGAACCCTAATGGCAGCTTCATATCCCCGATATTTAATTTGAAAATGGTTCTAAACCATCCTCCTTCAGTACCTGCCGTAGGCCATGGTATCCCAAGTCCCGTGCTGCATATTGAGCCAAGTCCCCTGGTCATCATCATAGTACATAATGTTGCCAGAAATGGCGGCAGATTCATTGTTCCAACGAGAAAACCATTTATAAATCCTATTATCGCGCCGCATAATACACAAACTATCATTCCTATCCACACCGGCCATCCCTGATATACAACCAGGTAACCACCAATCAATGAATAACAAATCAGCCCGGTACCTATCGACAGATCCACTCCTCCGGTGATCAATGGGAATGTAACACCAATAGCAATCAATGTAATATAATAGGAATAATCCAAAATGCTTAGTATTGTAGAATATCTTCTGAAATTCGGACTGACAATACAGAAAAAACCGAACAACGCAACGACAATCAAAAACACTACAACATTCTGTCCTCCAAGCCGCTGAACAATTGATTTATTTGATGAGGCCGGTATATTCTGAATTTGTCTCGACATATATTTCTCCTCCTAATTCCTCAGTGTTGCCAAATGCATGATCTTCTCCTGAGATGCCTCTTCAATTCTGAGTTCTCCACTCTTACGTCCCTCACACATAACAATAATCCGGTCACTCATCCTAAGAATCTCAGGTAATTCCGATGAAATCATAATTATTGATTTTCCTTCTTTTACAAGCTCATTCATTAATTTATAAATATCGCTTTTGGCGCCCACGTCAATTCCTCTGGTTGGCTCATCAAATATCAATATGTCGCAATTTCTCACAAGCCATTTTGTTAAAATAACTTTTTGCTGATTTCCGCCTGAAAGATTGATTATCAGCTGATCAATCCCAGGGGTTTTAATTGCCAGGGATTCAATATATTTTTCTGTTTCATTGTTTTCCTTTTTATTGTCGATAAAAATACCCTTCATAAAATTTTCAAGAAAAGTTATTGTCGAATTTTCCGCGACATTGCGCTGTAACATTAAACCATAACGCTTTCTGTCTTCTGAAAGGTACCCGATGCCACATTTAACTGCATCTTCAGGAGTATTTATTTCAACTTTCTTTCCATTGACATAAATATCTCCGCTCTCTTTTGGATCTGCCCCAATAATAGCTTTTGCGGTCTCTGTTCTTCCTGCGCCCATGAGTCCTGAAAACCCAAGTATTTCACCTTTATGCAATTCGAAACTTACATCCCGTACAAGTTTTCCCGCATTAAGACCTTCGACCTTCAGCACTACCGGTGCATCTTCTGCAACCTTGCTCTCCGTTTTGGGCTCTTCATAAATAACACGCCCAACCATCATGTTAACGATATCGTTCTTAGTTGAATCCTTTGAAATTAATGTTCCTACATATGCGCCGTCACGCATTACACTTACACGATCCGTAATAAGCTTAATCTCGTCCATTCTATGCGTAATATAGATAATGCCAATATCTTTTTTCTTCAAGTCCCTTATTATCTCGAATAATTCATTTACCTCTGACTCTGTTAACGCTGCTGTGGGCTCATCAAATACTATGATCTTTGCTTCATGCGATATTGCCTTTGCAATTTCACACATCTGCTGCTTACCAACGGTAAGATTACTCATTTTCTCCGTCGGATCAATATTGATGTTAAGGCGCTTAAATAACCTGGCGGCTTCAACATTCATCCGTTCATCATCAATCCTTATGCCTTTCATAAACTCACGGCCAATAAAAATATTCTGAGCAACTGTCAGATGCCCAAGCATGTTCAATTCCTGATGAACAATTACTATACCAGCCTGCTGAGCCTCACGGGGATTTGTAAATTCGACTGTCTTTCCGTCATAGATAATAGTGCCTTTGTCTTTTTTATATATTCCAGTCAGTACCTTCATTAATGTGGATTTTCCGGCACCATTCTCACCCATTAATGCATGTACTTCTCCTCTGCATAGTTCAAAATCGACATTATCGAGTGCGTGAACACCCGGAAATGTCTTATCAATCCCTTTCATTGTCAATATAATCTCGCCCATATCTCACCATTTACCCCTTTACTGCTAAATACGATGACAAAACAAACATCAGTTTCTCTTTTGTCTGGATATTACATCCAGATATACTGCGACGATTACTATAATACCTGTAATGACAAGCTGATAGTTTTTATTAAGGCCTATCGCGAGAATCCCTTCCTGTAGAATTGAAATGATCATAACACCAATGAATGTACCGCCAATTGAAGCAAGACCACCGCCCATTGAGGTTCCCCCCATAACACAGCCGGCAATTGCTTCGTTATTGTATTGGTCACCATAACCAGGCTGAACAGTTGTATATGCAGCTACGAAAAATATTGCCGCAATTCCTGCCAATGTGCCGCAAATAATATAAGCGATCATTTCCCATTTTTTTACATTAACACCTGACAGCCATACTGCTTCCTTATTGCTGCCCAAACTGAGTAAATATCTTCCCATTTTTGTTTTGTTCAGAACAATGGCGCAGATTATGGCAGTAGTAAGTAAAATGATCATTCCAACCGGAATATATGTATTTCCGACTCTTGTTTTTATTAAGTTCCTGTACCATCCATTTTCCTGTACCAACTGCGGCCAACTGACTGACTGGGCCTTTGTAAACACAGAAGCAACACCTTTACTGATTTGCATTATAGCCATCGATGTGATGAAGGAAGGAACACTTTTATATGCTACAAGATACCCATTTAATGTGCCATACAGCATTCCAATCACGACGCTTGAAATTAAACAAAGCCAGAGCGGCCAGTGATAATGTGTTAAAAGATAACCGGACATAATAGCCGCACAAAACATAACAGGTCCAATGGAAAAATCAATACCGCCGGTAGCAATAACAAACGTAACGCCCAACGATAAAAACCCAAGAAAATACGCATAATTCATTGCGCTTAACAACCTGTTGTAGCTTACGAAATTTTTAGCGAATACAGCGAAAAAACAGTACATGGCTAACAAGACCAGGAACAGGACAATCCTGTTAAAACCTATTTTTTTTACCAATGGGCTTTGCCTTATCCGATACACAATTTCCCTCCTGTGTCTATTTGAAAAAATAATTCTGTAAAAATTTGCGCACCTGACTATTGTACATATCTGACTATTGTACATATGTTTTAATAACCTACTATGAATATTAAGGAAAACTGCTATTAATTTGAATATGAAATCTTACAAAGAAATATCGAAATCTTATAAAAATAGATCATTACAACTTCATGCAAAGCTGTAACATAAATAACTGTCGAAAAAAACTGGATTATTCGCAATTGTTATTTTGTAAATACTATTGTACAAAGAAGGAGATTTATATAAAAAGGATCAAACAGCCGCTGTAACTCCGGGTTCGTCCGCTCGGGGTAATTTGCGAACATAGAGCGTAAACCAGATAAAAATCGTAATACCGCGAAGCACCGCTGAAACCGTAACACCCAGCCACAACCCGTTCAGCCCCATCCACTGAGCAAACCACCAGCATAATAACGGGCGCATGACATTCGATGCAATGCTGCACACGCTTGGCGGTAAAGTCCGGCCCATACCTCTGAAAGTACCTGCGCATGCGCCCTCAAGCGCCATAAAAAGCTGGCATGCGGCAAGGATTCGAAGGTATGTTGTTCCCATGTCAAGAATTTCGGGAGGTTCACTCAGAAAGAGTGAGAAAATGAACCGTCCGCCAAATATTAAAAATAAAGTCACGAGCCCTTCCCAGGCCAATAAAGAAGAAAGCGATATATGGTAACCCTTCCTGATTCGTTCCCATTTACGCGCTCCGTAGTTCTGTCCTGCGAAAGCCGTTACAGCGGAAGAAAATCCGCCGCCAATAAGCCAGGACAAAGACTCTATTTGGCTCCCTACACGCTGTACCGCTACAGCGGTTTCTCCATACCATGCGGATACCATACCGGTAACCACCATTGCAAGTACTGTAAAAGCGCCGCTTTCGGCTGCTATCGGCAGACTCCAGCTTATGATCCGCCGCGCTCTGGCAGTGTTTATACGCCCGAAAATGCGGAAATGCTCAAAAGGCCTGTGCCGATGACGTTTTATGAACAACACAAACAGCGTACACACCGTAATCTGGGCAATAACTGTAGCGATAGCCGCACCCTTGACGCCCCATCCCATTATTAGGATCATTAATGGATCAAGTATCATATTCACGATAAGCCCTATAGCGTTTGCCCTAAAGCTTAGACGTGAATTACCCGCACCGTTGAACGCGCCGGTGATTGCAAAAGATACATAAGTAAAAGGAAAGCCCAAACCTACAATTCTAAGATAGTCACAGGTATCAACAAAAACATTCTGCTCACTTACCCGAAACAGTGAAACTAACGGTTCTGCAAGTACAATCATTACGAATCCGTATAAAATTCCCAGAAGTAAAGCTATCCGCGCAGAATCCTGGGCATAGCCCTGTGCAGATGCGATATCCTTCCTGCCCAAATTCTGCGATGTGCCAATTTCTGAGCCCATGCGCCCAATCATCATAGGCGCCATGCCCAGCCACATATACATACCCGCCAACCCGCTGGCCGCCACTGCTGCCACAGCCTGCTGCGTACGGCCAAGCCAGAACATATCGGTAAGGTTATATGTCATCTGCAGGAACGTTGTACCCATAATGGGCACCGCTACCTGCAGAAGCTTTTTTAGTATGCCTCCCTGTGTCAGATCATGTTTATCCAATGTCATAATAAAAACCATTCTTTTTCGTAAACAGTTAACCATTTAATTATGCATTTCTATGTAAACCATGTCAAGTATGAAAAATACTTATCTCTTTCATCGTTAATTGCATCTTTCTTTTAAAGAAAGAGAATAATATTGTAAACTTGTCTTCTTAACTCCCGTGAAGCATTTTTGTCAGGTCGGCTTTCATCTGCCCGTCACTGCAGTCTCTCAAAAACGTTTTCAATCCCTCGACTCTTACTCTCCTGGAAAATTCATCATTTTCAGCTTCTATATCCTTAATGCTGTCAACAAGTTCATTATAATACTGTTCGAGAATTTTATCGCACTGCTTTGTTATTTCAGGGTCGT
>JAAYBO010000060.1 GCA_012730095.1 Clostridiaceae bacterium | reverse complement strand
TTACGGTACAACTGAAACTTTGGATGTATCCGGCGGCTGGCATGATGCCGGAGATTACGGACGTTATGTAGTTCCTGGAGCAAAAGCCGCCGCGGATTTGATGCTGGCATACGAAGACTATAGTACTTTATTCAATGATAATCTTGAAATTCCTGAAAGCGAGAATGGTATTCCGGATATATTGGATGAAGTTAGGTACGAACTGGAATGGATGCTAAAGATGCAGGATAAGTCAGGCGGTGTGCACCATAAAGTCACAAGCTTGAATTTTTCAGGTATGGTAATGCCTGAAAACGTGAAAAATGCTGTATATATTATGCCAATCTCCAACTGTGCAACAGGTGACTTTTCAGCGGTTATGGCAATGGCTGCAAGGATCTATAAGTATCATGACGCTGCTTTTGCGCAGCGCTGTCTTACAGCGGCTGAAAGTGCACTGTCATATATGGAGAAAAATGAGAACAATGGAGGTTATAAAAACCCGCCGGATGTATTTACCGGCGAATATGGTGATTCCGACTATTCGGATGAGTATTTTTGGGCTTTATGCGAGCTTTATAAAACAACCGGCAATTCTATCTACGGTAAAAAATTAGAATCCGTAAATATTTCTTCACTTCAAAATGGTATGGGATGGCAGGCAGTGTCTTTATATGGCTGTTATGCATATCTGACTTCGGAAAATCAAAGTGCGGAATTGTCAAAGAAAATCCGGGATAAATTCAACGCTCATATTTTTTACGTAAAGAAAAACATAGAAAAAGACGGGTATTTTTCTTCTGTCGGAACTGTATATCCTTGGGGAAGCAACATGACACTGGCCAACAACGGAATGGTTCTTCTGATGGCAAACAAGATAAATGAAGACATCAATTCCTGCAAGCTGGCTAAAAAACAACTGGATTACCTGCTCGGCGCAAATGCTGCATCCTACTGTTTTGTAACAGGGCATGGCACCCTTACGCCCAAAAATACACACCACAGGCCTTCTCAAGCTTTAGGGACCACGATGAAAGGCATGCTGGTCGGCGGCGCCAATTCCAATCTCGATGATCCGTACGCAAAGGATGTTCTTGCCGGAAAACCCGCGGCAAAATGTTATGTTGACAACATAGAAAGCTATTCAACTAACGAAGTAGCTATTTATTGGAATTCGCCGTTTGTTTATCTATTGGCAGGCATTCTGGCCGGAGGATGAACATTTTTTATAAAAAATGTTCTTTGGTTGAATAATATGGAAACAATATGTGCAATAAGTTGAGAAAGTGAGGCGCAAATTTTAATGGGTAATGTTATTGATACTTATACCATCGGTCCTAAAACATCGTTTCTTATCATTTTTGGTCCTGCAATAATAACACTGATAAATTTAATTATTGCTTTAATAGCTTCAAAAATGGCTAGAAACCGTGGGCTTCTGCCTGTTCCCGCTTTTTTTGCAGGATTGTTTACATCATTTATATCTTTATTTTTTATTGCAATGTTCCCGAAAAAAAAGCAATAAAATAACTTTCAATAGTCTATTAATAAACAATTTAAATATAACAGAGAAAGAGATTCGAATACTCGGTTAGTTGAAACTGGGCTGGCAGTTCGATCTCGATGAAGTACCTGCATTCGCAGCCTATCTGTGATGAGATTGCCAAGCGGTTTGTTTCGTTGTGTAAATAAAAGTTAGAACCGATTGATACCGGCCTGGAACTTATTTCTAACCTGGAAGGTCAAAATATTGTTATACTTTAAGCATTGGAGGCTATGATATGAAGAAAAAACTTTGTTCTGCGATTATTATTGCGATTGCAGTTTCTTTGATATTCCCGGCAATAAGCTTTGCAGATTCACCGGTTACGTCAACACAATTTTATACCGCCTACCTCGACATTGACCTGGTAAAAAAGGCAAGCATGATGCCTTACATTGATGAAGAAATAGCCATGTATCTGTCGGCTCCCGAAAACCCGCTGGATATAAAGGCCGCAGTTATAAACGCAATAGGCTGGGAAACAAAAGGAGCCGAAAGCATAGTTCAAATTGATTACGACACCGGTTACACATACGGGGGGAAAAACAACGCCAGACGGTACTCCGATTTTGTTTTTGGAAAGCCTTTGGACGATTTGGATTTTGATACTCTACCAGCCCATGACCTGTTCTGTATTGGTTACCTTATGGTTATGGATAATTATTTTGAGCCCGAACACGCGGTTTCGGTATTGGAAAAGGCATCCGAATCTTTTCCCGAAAGCTTTTCCGCAGCAATGATTACCGCAATAGTGAAGGCTCAGGCAGCTACAAGAAATATCGACGAGTGGAATAATGTATGGACGATTGTAGACGATGTTATCCAAAATAAGAACTTGGAAATGGATATGCGGGCGGAAGCGGTAGATATAATTTTAGATTATATGATTTCATACAGGGACTATAACAGCCCTGAGGTATTAGGTCAGGAACAGCAGGCCGTTTCACCGGGTTTTATAACCGACAAACCCATTACCCTTACATATTTCAGATGGATACCGGATAAAGACGACGAAAACCATTACACGGAGTTTTACAACGAACTCGAAAAAAGAACAAACATAAGATTGTCTTTTATTGATGTATCGGAGGATGTAATGCTGCAAAAGCTGAACTTAATGGCAGCAGCCGGCGATACCCCCGATCTGATTGAATTTCCATGGCAAAGGTATACGGGACTATTGGAAAAAATGGCCGAAATGGACGTTATTATTCAAATGGACGAACTAATTACCGAAGCAGCGCCAAACCTGAGTGAACTTTTTCAGTTGGTTCCTCAGGTAAAAAATATGATTATGTCCGATTATGACGGCCATATATATCAAATCCCCGGAATTAATCTGCGCGGCAGCATAGTTACCACAGGTCCGGTTATCAGGGGGGATCTCTTAAAAAAATACGGTCTGGCTGTGCCCAAAACTATTGATGAATGGGAAGAAATGCTTACAGTTTTCAGAGATAACGGTGACGGCATTGTTCCATTGTCTTTTGATATATCGGGTTTTAGAAACTCGGCAGCATTTATAGACTCGGCAGCTTTTATCGGCGCTTTTGGCATACCCTTCGGTTTTGGAGTAAGGGACGGCAAGGTTTTTTACGGGCCTGTTGAAGAATCCTACAGGGATTTTGTGACTACTTTTAACAGGTGGTATAAAAACGAATTGCTCGATCCTGAGTTTCTTATCCTTAACAACTCACAACTTATGGATAGAGTAAACAGCGGCAGCGTTGCGGCTTTTATAGGCGATGCCTATAATTTAAAAGAATCAATCGATGCCCTTAAATCCGTTGACGCTTCATTTGAACTAATTCCGGTTCAAAACCCTGCTATGCATGATTTTTATGCGCTTAATACGCTCCCGGGCGCCCCAAAAATTACAGAATCAGGTATTGCGATAAGCAGCAGAAACAAATATCCCGTGGAATCGATTAAATGGATTGATTATACGTACAGTGAAGAAGGGTACAGACTATTTAATTTCGGTGTTGAAGAGCATGAGCCGAATAATGAACAGGCAGCAGCCGGAAGTTTAAGAAAACTGCCGGAAGTTCCAGGATACAAGGCAGATAAAAGTATTACAGGTTACGAATATGAGGAACAAAAAACAGCCGTGAGGCTTTGGTCAGCCGTCAGTGGAGAGAACAATCCTTCAGTTATGCCGCCGGTTTCACTTACTCAGGAAGAAAATGATGAGTTAACGGCTATTATGGAAAACTTGCTGGTTTATACTAAAGAGATGTTCGCAAAGTTTGTTATTATAGATGATACACAGAAAAATTTCGATGAGTATGTGGAAATAGCTAAAAAGATGGGGATTGATCGCGCGATTAAAATAATGCAGACAGCCCTTGACAGGTATAACAACCTTCTTTCCGCCGAATTACAGGTCAATGGAAAAGCCATTGAAACAGATACTAAACCTTATGTTTTTATCGAAGGTGAAGCAATGCTTCCGATCCGGTTTGTAATAGAAGGCCTTGGCGGCAGTGTCGCATGGAACGAAAAAAGTAAAATTGTTACGGGCATATGGAATGATACCGTTATTACATTAAAGCTTAACAGCACAGATGTTATGGTTGATTATGAACCTAAAACTCTTAGTTCGGAAGTTATAGCAATGAATAAAAGGACATATGTTCCCGCTTCCTTTATTCAGGAAGTGTTTGGAGTTACTGTTCAATGGAATGAAAATATCCGTATTGTAAATATTATCGGAAATTAACACTAACGAAGCAAAAGATGGGCTCCCGCCCATCTTTTGCTTCGTTACACATTTGAAAAAGCGCAATTTCAGCATACTATATTAAGACCAGGGATAAATCTTATTGTCCCATTAAAAGTTGGCTATTTGTACATCGTTTATTTACAGCGTCTCAACTAATGTTTCATTATCGTCTTTAAACCCAATCCGCATTTTGTTGAAAATATTACCAAAATAATGTTATTATACAGCAATTTATGGGAAAAATAATATATCGGGAAGTCTTTCTAATTGCTATAACTTCATCTCTTGTTGAAAAATTTGTGGTATTCATGCGTGTTGTTGTATAATACTTTTATCATGGCAATGCGAAAGACAAGCCATGTACCATATTTAAAAGCTGGCAAAATAAAAACATGATTTAAGGTATTATTTATGAATCCGATTGTTTTTGTTGATACTGAAATTGATCCTAAAAACAATAAAATCCTTGATATTGGCGCTGTTAAAGATAACGGAAACAGCTTTCATTCAGATTCCGTTGCCGCTTTTATAGAGTTTATTAAAGGTTCAAAATACGTTTGCGGCCATAACATATTGAACCATGATATAAAATATATTCAAAACGCGGTTACCGAAGCCGGAATAAGTGATGAATACATAATTGACACTTTGTTTCTGTCACCCCTTCTATTCCCCGCAAAGCCTTATCATTCACTGCTAAAGGATGATAAACTGCAAACAGATGAAATAAATAATCCTCTGAATGATTCAATAAAAGCCCGGGACCTTTTTTATGACGAAGTCGCAGCATTCCAACAGCTTGATGGCAGTCTTAAGAATATCTTTTTTGGTCTTTTGCATAACAGGAGAGAATTTAAAGCTTTTTTCCGTTTTGTTGGTCAAGATGCTTATATAAATGATTTGGAAAACATGATCCGTACAAAATTTCATTCTTTGATTTGTGAAAATGTCAACCTGAATAAATTAATCGGCGAGAACCCGGTGGAATTATCCTATTGCCTTGCATTAATAAATACACAAAGCAGATATTCAATTACCCCTCCATGGGTAGTAAAAACTTACCCCGGTGTTGAGCAGGTGATGCGATTTTTAAGGAATAAGTTGTGTTTGACAGGCTGCGAATACTGCAGCGAAGCACTTGATATACAAAAAGGCTTAAAACGGTTTTTTGGTTTCGATTCATTCAGAATGTATGCAGGTGAACCCCTGCAGAAAAATGCAGCCCAGGCGGCAGTCGACAATAAATCACTTCTGGCGATATTCCCAACCGGGGGCGGTAAATCGGTGACGTTCCAGCTTCCGGCTCTCATGAGCGGCATTAACACGAAAGGCCTGACTGTCGTTATATCACCCCTGCAGTCACTGATGAAGGATCAGGTTGATAATCTTGAAAAAGTCGGTATAACCGACGCGGTCACAATAAACGGTTTGCTTGATCCGATCGAAAGAGCAAAATCAATTGAACGCGTGGAAGATGGCTCGGCCTCAATTCTTTATATATCACCGGAATCGCTGCGTTCAAAAACGATTGAAAAACTGCTGCTTGGCAGGAATGTCGTCCGTTTTGTTATCGATGAAGCACACTGTTTTTCCGCATGGGGTCAGGATTTCAGGGTCGATTATTTATATATCGGCGAATTCATAAGGTCATACCAGGAAAAGAAAAACCTCACCGACGGAATCCCTGTTTCCTGTTTTACAGCCACGGCAAAACAAAAAGTTATTGACGATATAAGAGAATATTTCAGGGAAAAGCTGTCCATTGAGCTGGAATTGTTCAGAACCAACGCATCAAGAAGCAACCTTCGTTATAAGGTATTGGAAAAGGACGGCGGTGAGGACAAATATATTACAATAAGAAATTTAATTGATGAAAAAAACTGCCCAACGATTGTTTATGTTTCGAGAACAAAAAGAGCTGAAATACTGGCCTCAAGGTTATGCGAAGACGGCTATGAAGCAAGGTCTTATCATGGGCAAATGGATAAGCAGGTAAAAACAGAAAACCAGGATGCGTTCATTAAAGGGGATGTTCAAATAATGGTTGCAACGTCGGCCTTCGGTATGGGAGTCGACAAAAAGGATGTTGGCATGGTTATCCACTATGATATATCCGATTCCCTTGAAAACTACGTTCAGGAAGCGGGAAGGGCTGGGAGAGATGAATCCATTCAGGCGGATTGCTATGTATTATACAACGATGAAGACCTTAACAAGCATTTTATTCTTTTGAACCAGACCAAACTAAGCATCAAGGAAATCCAGCAAATATGGAGAGCAATAAAATCCATTACAAGAATGCGAAAAAGAGTATCCCGGTCGGCTTTGGAAATTGCTCGTGAAGCCGGATGGGACGAGAACATCTTTGACCTCGAAACAAAGGTTAAAACTGCAATTAACGCCCTTGAAGAAGCCGGCTATATAAAAAGAGGGCAAAATATGCCCAGGGTATATGCCGACAGCATCCTGGCAAGGAATGCACAGGAGGCGATAAGCAAAATCAACGCCTCGGGCATTTTTACCGATGATGAAAAGGTACAGGCTATAAGGATAATAAAAATGCTTATAGCCACCAGAAGCAGAAGCCGTGCAGATACTGAGGAGGCTGAAGCGAGGGTTGACTATATCGCGGACCGTCTCGGTATTGAAAAAGAAACTGTAATACATATAGTAAATTTGCTTCGTGAAGAACGGCTTCTGTCCGACGCTAAGGATTTATCAGCATATATAAAGAAAAAGGAGAATATTAACAATTCGCTGAATATTTTGAACATGTACAGAAAGATTGAAGACTTTTTACTTACCGTTCTTACCGAGGATGAAAAAACTTTTCATATAAAGGAGCTTAATGAACAGGCTGAAAAGTATGGATGCAGCGATATAACACCGAATAAACTGAAAACTATTACGAATTTGTGGGCGATAAACAAATTGATAAAGCGTAAGACGATACCTCCGAATCATCTTGCAGTTTATACCCTTTATAATAAAGAAATTGTCGGAGAGAAAATTATAAAACGTTATGAGACAGCAAAATTTATATTGGAATACCTGTATAGTAAAGTAAGCACAGCTTCACAGGAAGCTAATTCCAAAGGAGAAATACCGGTTGAGTTTTCCAGGCTTGAGTTAAAAGAAGCGTTTAATAACCAAATTACAATGTTTGGAACCAAAACCACCCATAAAGATATTGAGGACGCGCTGTTTTACCTGTCAAGGATTGACGCGCTATATCTGGAAGGCGGTTTTTTAGTTTTCTACAATGCAATGGATATAGAACGGCTTGAAATGAATAATAAAAAACGTTATAAGGCCGATGACTATCGAAAACTGGATGAGTATTACGATAACAAAGTACAGCAGATCCATATTGTCGGGGAATACGCCAAAAAAATGATTGATGATTATAAAGCGGCGCTTCAGTTTGTCGATGATTATTTTCAACTGAACTACAGCTCGTTCCTTGTGAAATATTTTAAAGGAAGCAGAAAGAATCAGATTAGAAAAACAATTACCCCCGCTAAGTTCAAACAGCTTTTTGGCAGTTTGAGTCCGTCCCAGCTAAATATCATAAACGATAACAAATCAAAGCATATTGTAGTTGCCGCCGGACCTGGAAGTGGAAAGACCCGGGTATTGGTTCACAAACTGGCTTCCCTTTTATATATTGAAGATGTAAAGCATGAGCAGCTGCTGATGTTGACATTCTCAAGATCGGCGGCAAACGAGTTCAAAAAAAGGCTTATAAAGCTTTACGGCAATGCCGCAAATTTCATAGATATTAAAACATTCCACTCTTATTGCTTCGACTTGCTCGGCAAGGTCGGTACTATTGAAAAGTCCGATAAAATTATTGAAGAAGCCGTTATTAAAATTAAGAACGGTGAAGTTGAACCTTCGCAAATAACCAAAACGGTAATGGTTATTGACGAAGCGCAGGACATGGATGCAAATGAGTTTGAGCTTATAAAGTGTCTTATGGAATATAACGAGGATATGCGCGTAATAGCAGTTGGGGATGATGATCAGAATATCTACGAATTCAGGGGCTCAAGCTCGGAATATATGAAGCGGTTAATTAAAGAAAAAAATGCGACCGTCTATGAGTTGGTTGAGAACTTCAGAAGCAGGGCAAACCTTGTCAGTTTTACAAATCAGTTTGCGATGAAAATCAGAAATCGTTTGAAACACACTAAAATCCAGCCTTCTCAAAAGGACAACGGTAGAATAAGAATACTTAAATACAGAACGACAAACCTTATTGAACCTGTGGTAAATGATATTCTGACACAGGATCTTTCAGGAAGCACATGCGTATTAACCAATAAAAACGGCGAAGCGCTGCAAATAACCGGATTGCTTCTGAATAACGGCATGCCGGCGAAACTTATTCAATCGAATGACGGATTTAGTTTATATAATTTGCTCGAAATCAGATATTTTCTTAATCGATTGAATATGGGCGGCAAAGCTTACGCCATAGGTGATGAAGTTTGGGAGGATGCAAAACGAAAAGTAAAAGAGCAGTTTGGAAGGCACACAAATTATGAAATAATTAAAAACATTATCAGAGAGTTCGAATTAACGCATGTCAAAACAAAATATAAATCCGACCTGGAAATTTTTATTCGTGAATCGAATCTCGAAGACTTCTATGATGAAAAGACCGATACAGTCCTTGTATCAACAATGCATAAAGCAAAAGGCCGTGAGTTTGACAATGTCTTTATTATGCTCGACGGTTTCTGCCCAAACAAGGACGAAAAGCTGAGGCTTTTGTATGTTGCTATGACAAGAGCAAAAATGAATCTTACCATTCATTATAATGGCAGCTATTTGGATTCTATTAATACTGAAAACCTTGAAACGGTTAATGATAATAATGTTTATTTACCACCCCGCCAATTAGCATTACAGCTTTCACATAAAGATGTTCATCTTGACTTTTTCATGTCATGTCAGCGTCAAATTTCCGAACTGTTCAGCGGTGATGAACTTGCCGTCAATGGTGAGTATTGCTTAAACGAAAAAGGACAAGCCGTATTAAGGTTTTCAAAACAGGGGCAAGAAAAAATTACCTCTGTAAAAGGGAACGGTTATATGCTTAAATCAGCAAAAATTAATTTTATCGTATATTGGAAAAAAGAAAATACCGATAATGAAATTCAAATTATATTACCCGAATTGTACTTTGAAAGGTTGTAAGGGGGACGGTTCTTCCAGCCCGCGCTTTAGTCCGGTATTCCGGGCCGGGAGAACCATCCCATTGAATTTATCACTTTGTGTCAAAAGAACCGTCCCCTTGACAGCCTTGACAGTTTTTACAGGTTGAAAAACGCTTTAATGCCGGGATATTCAGCGGCGGTATCCAATTCTTCTTCTATTCTTAGAAGCTGATTATACTTCGCTACGCGATCTGTCCGGGAGGGAGCGCCGGTCTTAATTTGTCCTGAATTTGTCGCCACGGCAATATCTGCAATCGTAGCATCTTCAGTTTCACCGGATCTGTGCGATGTAACAGCGGTATATCCTGCCCTGTTAGCCATTTCAATTGCTTCAAGGGTTTCGGTAAGCGTACCGATCTGATTTACCTTTATAAGAATGGAGTTTGCAACACCCATATCTATGCCCTTGCTAAGCCTTTCGGTGTTCGTTACAAACAGGTCGTCACCAACTAACTGAACCTTGCCGCCAAGCCTTTCGGTAAGCAGTTTCCAGGCTTCCCAGTCATCCTCCGCCAAACCGTCTTCAATTGATATAATCGGATATTTTGATACCATCTCTTCCCAGAACGCAATCATTTCTTCCCTGGTCTTCATAATATCAGTTTTCCAGAAATAATAGTTCCCTTCTTTTCCTTTAGCTTTAGCCTCTTCGTACATTTCGGTGGCTGCGGCGTCAATAGCAAGCCGGAAATCCTCACCGGGCTTAAATCCGGCCAAATTTATTGCTTCAACTATAACCTGCATAGCTTCTTCGTCGGATTTCAAATTTGGCGCAAATCCGCCTTCATCGCCAACCGCAGTGCTATAACCTTTGGATTTTAAAACTTTCTTCAAGTTATGGAACACTTCGGCGCACCATTGAAGAGCCTGTCTGAAGCTTTTCGCGCCAACCGGCATTATCATGAATTCCTGAATGGTAACACTGTTATCAGCATGCTTTCCGCCGTTTATTATATTCATCATCGGTACCGGAAGTACCTTTGCATTTGTACCGCCTATATACTGGTATAATGAAATTCCAAGAGCTTCGGCTGCCGCTTTGGCAACTGCCAGAGATACTCCAAGAATTGCGTTTGCTCCAAGCTTGCCTTTATTCTTTGTCCCATCAAGCTCTATCATTGCCTTATCGATAAGAACCTGGTCAAAAACGTTCATCCCCTCGATTTCAGGAGCGATAATATCATTAATATTATCAACAGCCTTAAGGACACCTTTACCCAAATACCTTTCCTTATCGCCGTCACGCAATTCGACAGCCTCGAATGCTCCCGTGGACGCCCCGGATGGTACCGCTGCACGGCCAATATAGCCGCCTTCAACAATAACTTCAACTTCGACCGTGGGATTTCCTCTTGAGTCAAGAATCTCTCTGCCGTATACGCTTTCAATTTCTAAATATTGCTTCATATAAAAAACTCCTTCCATTCAAAAATTCACAACGGATGAAACTGTTCTAAACAAGTGCCCGTCGTTCGTTATATAGAATACCCCAGTTTTTATTAAAAGTAAAGGTAAAATTGGGTAATTGGATTGAATAAAGAAAAAAACCGTACATACAAAAACCCACGCCTCTGCGCGGGTTTACAACCAATTAAGTTTTCCTCAGGATTTTCGGAATGAGAATGATTATTTTTTTGCTTTTACAGCTTACAACCGTTTCAGTTTTCTTCAAGATAAGATTTAACCAGTTCCTCCAGAAGCTCATCGCGTTCAATCTTTCGTATTACACTCCTGGCATTTTTATGGTTAGTAATATACGTAGGGTCTCCTGAAAGAATATAACCAACAATCTGGCTGATTGGGTTATATCCCTTTTCTTTCAATGCCTCATAAACCGCTAAAAGTATCTCTCTTGCCTGGTTATTGCTTTCTTTATCTACTTTAAACATCATAGTTTCATGATTCAACCCAATCACTCCATTTCCCTGTTGATAAAAATCAAATAATTATCATCAATTATATAGTAATATATTAGTACAAACATTACAATATGCTGTTTTTACAAACATTTCTATCAGATAGTTATATAATATGTCCTAAAATAACCCCGTTTAAGCTTTTTTCCAAATGGACAATCTTTATATTTCCTGTAAGAATGCCATCATATTTCACCTGAACAGGAATATAGTTTGTTGTTAGTCCTTCCCATAATTTACCCCTTTTTTGCTCAAACAAAACATCCATATTCCTTCCAATATAAGCTGCCCTGTATTGTTCTTTTGATTTCTCACATATTTCCGAAAGGATTTTGCTTCGCCTGTCCTTTTCAAACGGAGGTATTTGGTCTGGCATATCTGCCGCTTTCGTCCCTTTTCTTTCTGAAAACTTGAAAATGTGAGCCTGGCTGAAACCAATCCTGTTCACAAAATTACAGGTTTGTTCAAATTCCTCCTCGGTTTCCCCCGGAAATCCGACCATGATATCGGTTGTGATTGCCGCATCGGTGAATGTGTCACGAATGATCGCCACAATTTCTTCGTATTCGGCTGTTGTATACTTACGGTTCATCCTTTTCAGCGTTTCATCGCATCCGCTTTGAAGGGATAAGTGAAAATGCGGGCAGAGTTTTTCTGTCTGTGCCATTTTCCTAACTATATCAGAAGACATGTAAAGAGGCTCTAATGAACCGAGCCTGATCCGTTTTATACTTTCTATCCTGCCCAGCTCATATATAATGTCTAAAAGTGTTGCCCCTTTAATATCCCTACCATAAGAAGTTATGTGTATACCCGTAAGGACAATTTCGCAAAAACCCTTATCCGCAAGCGCCTTAGCTTCATCAATTATACTGTCGGGGTTTCTGCTGCGGATTTTCCCTCTGGCAATAGGTATAATACAGTAACTGCAAAACTGATCACACCCGTCCTGTATTTTCAAAAATGCCCTGGTATGCCCGGTGTAACATTCAACTTTCAGATCCTCGTAATTGTTTAATTCACGCCTTTCGGAAACCAGCACCTTTTTGGTTTCCAAACCGGCTTGTTCAACAAGTTCAAGAATTTCATGCTTATGGTTATTACCAATAACAAGATTTACTCCGTCAACAGCCAATGCCTCTTCGGGAGCAATCTGCGAATAACAGCCTACCGCAGCAATTATTGCCCGGGGATTAATTCGCTTCGCTCTGCGGATCATCTGCCTTGATTTTCTTTCGCTTAAATGCGTAACCGTACATGTATTTATAACGTAAACATCCGCAGCGCAGTCAGGCGGCACCACTTCATATCCGCCTTCTTCAAAAATCCTTTTCATTCCCTCTGTTTCATAAATATTAACTTTGCATCCAAGTGTGATAAAAGCCACTGTTTTCATAGATAACACCTGCTGGAACTCTATATCTGTCAGTATATTTATTTTCTCAGAAATTATCCGACAGCGCAACAATAATAAAACCGGTGTAACTAACAAATTTAACAAAAATGTAATTGACTAATGCTTCTGTACCGGATAATATATATTTAGTTTAAACTATATGTTGGAAAATACGCTTGAAAGGCGGTGCTATAATACTATGAAAACTTTTAATATCATGCTGAAATCCATAAACGATGTAAAGGATTTTGTCAACATTGTTAACCGATATGATTTTGATGTTGATCTTACATCCGGTCGATACATTGTTGACGCAAAATCAATCATGGGCATATTCAGTCTTGATTTGAGCAAGCCTATAAGAGTGGAAGCTCATACTGACGATCCTTCTGACTTCATGAAGGATATTACACCTTTTATTGTTGATTAAACTATTTCACTTTTCCTAAAGCTGTATCCAATAATAGAACGAATGCGTTATTAATATATTTATCGCGTTCGTTTTTTATTTGATTGGCAAGCATAATAGATAACGCGGCTACCCGGTATAATTCGATAATATTTGGCAAATGCTATTGGTAAAATTACCAATATGGGGTACAGCGTAAATGTCATTCAAAGACATGTTTTTTAAAAAAGATAAAAGGTTTGAACCGGATATAGAAGACGTACCGTTAATTTTGTCCGGCTCTTTTGAAGAAAAAATAAGAAATATCACAAATCTGTTTGAAAACTGCTACGACTTTTCAATAAGGGAATTTCTGGTGGAAAAAACTCTCAAGGGATGCGTTTTCTTTTTTGAAAGCCTCATTTCTTACGAAAATGTCAACAGGTTTATTCTGAAACAGTTTATGCATCCCTGTCATGAAAAACCATATTCATTTAGAAACTCAGAAACGATACTAAAGAGGTTTCTTCCGGTACACAAAGCAAAAACCGTAACCGATACCAAAGATTTTCTTCACGCGATCTACTCCGGCGACTGCGCAATTCTTGTTGAAAACATAAAAGAGGCAATAATTGTCAGTGTTCACAAAGAAAGAGGCAGACAGGTAGGCGAAGCAATTGCGGAAACAACCACAATCGGTCCGCAGGAAGGCTTTGTTGAAGATATTTCACTTAATTACTCACTTTTACGAAAAAGAATAAAAACATCGAAATTTAAAATGGAATATCTGCAACTTGGTCGGCTCACAAAGAATACTATAATTCTTGCATATATTGAAGGAACCGCAAAGAAACAACTGGTTGACAGAATGAAAAAAAAACTCTCTGAAATAGATACGGACGGCTTTGTAGATTCGGGGCATCTGCGAAGGTTTTTCCAGGAAAATAATTATTCCCCGTTTCCGCAGGAAATCCTCACCGAAAGGCCCGACCGATGTGTCAGCCTTCTCCTTGAAGGACGGGTAGCACTGTTAATGGACGGCTCACCGTTTGCTATTATTATTCCCGCGGTATTCATAGATATTATTAAAACAGCGGATGAAGCTTACATGCACTATTACATCGCAATGTTTATCCGTATTATAAGGTTTACGGCGTTATTAATATCCACGTTAAGCCCTGCCGTCTATATAGCGCTTACCGTTTTCCACCCCGGCATGATACCAACCCAGCTTTTGATTACAATCGCAAGCTCGCGTGCTGGTATTCCGTTTCCCGCTATCGCGGAAGCTCTTATTATGGAAATGGTATTTGAGCTTATCAGGGAAGCAAGTGTCAGAATACCAAAACCGATCGGACCATCAATAAGCATCGTAGGCGGGCTTGTTATTGGTCAAAGCGTCGTTGAGGCAGGTATCGCATCGCAGGCAATGATTATAGTTGTGGCGCTTACATCAATTACAGCATTCGCAGTGCCAGGCTATGCGACAAACAATACTTTGCGTATTCTGCGTTTCCCATTCATGATCGCCGCGTCAATTTCCGGAATATTCGGCATTATCAGCTTACTGCTAATAATTCTTATACACATGGTATCACGGCGCTCATTCGGTATTCCATACCTTGCACCTTTTGGGCCGCTGAACGTTAAAGATATAATTAACAGCTTTCTGCATGGTCCTGTTTCAGCACAAACCGAACGGCCGTCGTATTTGGAAACGGGGAACATCGTACACACAAAATTTAAAAATAAAACTTCAAAAAAGGGAGAGAAAAACAATTAAAAAAACAATATTTTTTATTCTTGCCATGTCTTTTGCATTTCTAAGCTCATGCTGGGACGCGCGGGAATTAAGCGAAATAGGCATTGTGGTTGTAACAGGTTTTGATTTGGACGATGATGGGCTTGAGCGTGTCACCGTTCTTTCAGTTCAGCCTTTCGGGCGTGCTGCAACTCAGGGCACAACTCCGACAACATGGTTTGGAACCGCGTCAGGCAAATCAGCCTTTGAAGCAATGCGAAATCTCAGACAGACTGCGACAAGAACCCTTGTCTGGATGCATAATAAAATAATCCTGATCGGCGAAGAAAAGGCAAAGAAGGGTATCGGCAATATCAGTGATCTCCTTGGGCGGAACCGCGAATTCAGATACGATACCACTGTTTTTGTGACAAAGGGAAGAGCCGAGGAACTGATGCAAATACCGTCCAATCTCGAGCAGAGCCTGTTTCAGGAATTGTTAGGGCTTATTGAAAACACCAAATTGTGGTCCGGCGCTTTTGCTTTGGAAATGAAGGATTTTGAGCATAATGCTTTTTCAATGGAACACGGCGGATATGTTATAGGTAACATGAGTTCGTATGAAACATTGAAATTGCCTTTTTCAATAAACAGGCAGGAGCATCTAAAGCTGTATAATAAAGATGAGCTTTATTCAGTCGCATATATCGGCGGAGGGGCGGTTATAGACAGAAATAAGCTTGCGGGCTGGCTTTCTGACGATGAAATCCAAGGATACCTTCTTATCGGGAATAAATTAAAAAGGTCAATCGTTTATTATGAAGACCAAAATGGCTTGGAATATAACGTAACACTGGACATTCTTCAATCGAACACTAAAATTTCGTTTCCTGACGCTTCCGTAAACAATTTGAAGGCAAAAATCTCCACAAAAATTTCGGCTGCTATAGCGGAAATTGACGGAGCAATTGAAGATCTCGATCCGGTTTTTATTAAAGAGCTCGAAAAAAAGATTAAGCAAAAATTTATTTCCAATATGGCTTTGACAATGGATTTAGCCCAAAACCGGTTTCACACCGATTTTGTCGAGTTCCATAAAGAACTAAGCGCATACCACCCAGCCATATGGAAACAGGTTAAAAATGACTGGCGTGATATTTTTCCAGAGATTGATGTTAAATATGATGTTGACCTGAAAATTAAGCAGTTAGGTCTTTTAACCCGTACAATTTCTAAGCTGAGGAAATAATTATGCAGTCACCCGTTATTATACTTTTATTGTTTTGGGCATATGCTGTTATTCAAATTATTCATTATTGTAAAAAAGGATATAAAAAAGAAATAGTTATTTTTATTGTTTTATTTGTAATATCATTTGTTTATATTTGTTCGTTTATTTACAACTTATCCTTAAAAACACCGGCTGAATTCATTACCGATATTTATAGGCCTATTTCGGAGTTTTTGTTTAATACTTCAATCAATTAGTTCAGAATATTTTTACATGTTTTGGCTATTCCGATTAGACCTTAATTGAGGCAAATTTTCAGCTTTTCAAGCCGCTGCTTTTGCACTCTTTTTGCTGAAATAACTAATTATCAGCATCAACCCCGGAATCAAAAAACCCATTGTCATAGAGTATACGGGGAAAATATAGTGAATAAAGTTCATTCCCGCGGTAACTTTTTCGCATGATACGGTACACATACTGTAAATAAAGAGACCAACAGGAATAACCAATCTTTTATAATCCTCAATTGAAAAAAGCTGCGCAAGAGAAAATACCGCCGTATAATAAAAAACCATTATTTTTATATAAATACCGGTAATCCAGATAGCAATGATAAAAATATCCAGGCTTTGAATATTTGAATCTATCGGAGCATACCGTGCAAATTCAAGTGCCGGCAGCAAGAAAGCTTCGGTTAATTGACCGAAAAAACCGTATATAATCGTACCGGCAAATATACATGCGCCGCTAATCAGCAATCCTATATACACTGGCCTTCCAACTCTTTTTTGGTCGCTTGCAAACGGCAGTATTTGCATTATAACTATAATTTCAAAAAGTACTCCTGCAATTATAAGCCCGCCCCGCACCGGTGGAGTAATTCCTTCGCTTAAAACAGGAAGAAAGTTTTTAAAATCTACATTTTTCACATTCTCAGCAAAGAGAAATAAAAACGCAAAAATTCCCACAGGCAGCAGAATTTCACTTAATCTTGCGATTGCTTCAATACCCCTCGAAACCGCATAAGCCGAAACCAGGACCGATACCGTCAAAAAAAACCATGATGGGGTCAGCGGTAAAAACGCGGAATTCATAACTATGCTCATTTCACCTGTAACGGTCCATGAAATCAGCAAAAAATATAAAACATACGATAAACCGAAAAATATTCCGAAAACTTTTCCGCCGGTTTTTTTACAAATTTCAATTAACGTACTTTCCCGGTATTTACGGTAAAGCATTAAATGAATTAACACAACCGGCAGCACTGCAGCAACTGCAACAATAACCGAAAGCCATGAATCCTTTTTTGCTTCCCTCGCAACAAAGTTCGGCAGAAATATGTCTACCGTTGATATTATCAGTGTTATTATTATAACAGTTATTTGGTTCGGTGAAATCCTTACCTTTTCCCCTGACAAACCATACCTCCCCGTTCGCCTGGATAACGCATTTGCATTTTAAAATCTCTTTGTCCCTCGTCTTATTATGGGAAAATATGGCGTTTTTATGCCATTTTTTTATAAAAAACTTGTTTTGAAAATGAAAATGTGTAAAACTATTGATAAGGAATATCCTAATATAGATAAATATATATGTTATCAGAATTTAGAATATATTTTTGAATCCGTTTTTCCGGGGAATATGGTATTATATAGATATAACATGCGGCATAATTGATATTTGTTTCGGAGGCTTTTTTATGATAAAAAGACATACTGCTGCAATTTCATTAGCATTTATATTGTTTCTTTCGCTGCCGGCTTCTGCCTTTAATTCAGAACCTATGATTGAAGCTGCTTCGGCTTTGATGCTTGAATTAAGAAGGGGTCAGGTCCTTTATTCAAAAAACCCTGATGAGCCATTACACATCGCTGCGGCTTCAAAGCTTATGACCGCTTTAATTGCCATAGAGAAGTTAGACCCCAATACAATGGTCACCGCGAGCAAAGAAGCTGTAAACGCCGACGGCGCTTTACTTGGGCTAACAGTAGGAGAGAAATACCAGACGGAAAGCTTGGTTTACGCATCAATGCTTAATAACGCGAATGACGCGACAATTGCTCTTGCGGAAGCTGTGGGAGGAACTGTTGACGATTTTGTGAAAATGATGAATGACTATGCTGCATCATTAAACATGAAAAATACCGTTTATGCAAACCCCACCGGCACATATAATGAAAACCAGCGCACAACTGCATCTGATCTCGCGATACTATTAAGGCATGCGCTAACCGCAAACCCTGCTTTCGATACCGTTTTTTCATCGCAGGCGAAACCTTGGTTTGACGAAGAAAAAACAATAGTGCTGACAAACCTCAACGATATGTTCTGGAGTTATGACGGTGTTGACGGCGGGAAGGTAGACTACAACGATCCAAAATTCCAAACCGTTATAACAACCGTTACGCGCGGACAGCAACGACTGCTTTGTATTTTGCTCGATTCACCTTCGGACAGCATGTATTCCGATAGTATGAAACTTTTTGATTACGGTTTTACAAACTTCAGAAGAGGCATATTGGTAGCAAAAGGCCAGACCATGGATAGAGCAATTATAGAAGGCCATGAAGTGCCCCTTGTGGTTGGAAGTGATGTTTATTATACATACCCGGTCGGTGATAACTATATTCTTGAATTTAAAATCGAAAAAGTTAACGAAAATTTTAAGCTCCCGTTATACAAAAATACCCTTCTTGGAACCGCAAAGTTCACACTTGCCGATGGCACCGTCATCACTGTCGATCTGTTTCCTGACAGGGAGATACTCCCTGAAATGTCCAAGTTTGATAAGATTAAGAAAAGAATTATGGAATATAAGGAAATTTTCTATATAATCGTCGGGCTCGCCGTAATAGAAGCAATTATACTCATTATTAAATTCGTCAAGTGGATAAAAAAGAAAAGCGTTAAACGGTAACAGGCAGTGGCTGTTACCGTTTGTGCTTTATTATTGTTTATTAACTTTTTTTGCCGATAAAGCAAGATACGCACTTATAAACTCGTCTATTTCACCGTCCATAACCTTTTGTATGTTTCCCTCTTCATAACCGGTACGGTGATCCTTTACCATAGTATAAGGGCAGAATACATAGGAGCGTATTTGGCTTCCCCAGGCTATGTCCATCTGCTCTCCCTTTAATGCGCTGATTTTTTGCTGCTTCTCAATTTCCTTTATTTCCAAAAGCTTAGCGTAAAGTATTTTCATTGCGGTTTCCCTGTTTTGATGCTGAGATCTTTCATTCTGGCATGAAACTACAATACCGGTAGGAAGATGCGTTATCCTTACCGCGGAGGAAGTCTTGTTCACATGCTGCCCGCCCGCTCCGCTGGAACGGTACACATCCATCTTTATATCATCAGGATTGATATCAATTTCTATGGACTCATCCATAACAGGAACAACATCCATTGATGCAAATGATGTATGCCGTCTTCCGGACGAGTCGAAGGGAGAAATCCGTACAAGGCGGTGAACACCTTTTTCGCTTTTTAAAAAACCATAAGCATTTTCTCCCGTCACCTCAACGGTAATGCTTTTAATTCCTGCTTCGTCGCCTTCAAGGAAGTCCAGTACGCGAGTCTTAAACCCGTTGTTTTCAGCCCATCTTGAATACATCCGAAATAACATCTGCACCCAATCCATAGCCTCAGTTCCGCCTGCTCCCGCGTGAAGAGTTAATATCGCATCGTTTCTGTCATATTCACCGTTTAATAGTGTTTTCAGCTTTAACTTTTCAAACCTCTTGCTTAAATCATCAAAGTTTTCCTGAACTTCGGACAGAAGGCTTTCATCCTTTTCTTCCAGTCCAAGTTCAACAAGAGTCAACAAATCATGGCAATCATTTTCCAGTGAAATATAATCGTTAAGCTTTTCCCTGATACTTTTACTTTGTTGCAAAATCCGCTGGGAATTATCCATGTCGTTCCAAAAATCCGGTTCCTGAGCTTTTCGATCTAGCTCCGCCAGTTCTTTTTCCAATGCCGGCACATCAAAGTGAATCCCTCAATTCAAGTATGCTTTCCAATAGCTCCTTTATTTGCGGACGGATTTGTTCCAATAAAATTAGGCTCATAATATCTCATCCCTTTCTTTTTATAGAATTTAATTTTTCCAAAACATGATGCAGATTACATTATACCATTTGGTATGTATAAGTAAAGTTCGGGTATAAAACCTTTTCAGATTCAGTCAGCTCTCCCGGGACACGGTATCTGCCGGCGTTTCCTGTCCGCGAAGTATTTTCGTGCGTATAAATAGTGCTGTCAGAACAGTTGTTAACCCTGAAGCAGCAAAAATAAGCTGAAACTGAGTTATTGTCATTCCAAAAACAACACCTTTGAAGTTTTCCATTGCTCCAACTATCCACGAAGAAAGGTTAGAAGATAAAAATCCGACTAACCCGCTTAGTGCGGCATTAAAACCAAGATAAACTGTTCTGCCCTCTTCAGGGGTATATTCATAAGGCACGTTAAAGAGTGAAATACCAGCACCTCCCCAGGCAATACCGGACAGTATATGGAGCAAAACAACAACCGGGTAAAGCAAAACTGAATCCGGTGAGGCAAAAAACCAGCAAGCATGCGTAATACCCAGCAATGCAATCGAAAGCATCGCCGAATATGTAAAAGAGAATCGATCGGCTACCCTTCCCCAGAATCTGGTTGCAATAACATAGCTCAACGAATTTAAAAAGCCGCTTATCATAATAAAGGTATAGCTTAGTTCAAGCTTTGATACCATATACACCGAAAAGAACGGAGACGCAAAATTAAGTGACAAGCCCCACAGAAAGAAAAGAACAATAATTTTCCTGAACTTTTTTTCCTTTAAAGGCAAGCTGAAAAGCATTTTGAAATTTATATTTTTCCTTGGAACAGGCAGCGGCGGCTCTTTTATTTTTATATACGAAAAAAGGTTTAAAAGCATTGCAGCTAACGCAACCGCATACATTATCAGGTATCCTTCGTATGTTTTGTTCTGAAGTTTAAAAACATCAAGCACCTTCCCCATGATTATATTTAACACACTGGATGCAAATATAAGATATGCTTCCCGATTGCTGAAATACCTGCCCCTCATTTTTTGGGGAACAATGCTTATTATAAGATTAGTGGCTGCCGGCGCTACAGCATTAACCATTAAATGAGAAACAAAATACAACGCCGCGGTTATGTAAAGTCGCCCTATCATTGATACCGGTAATACCGGCACCAAAACAAGCATAACCAGCATGAAGCGGTGTATTGCACTAAACGAGGCAACAACCGCTTTTCGTCTATTTAATTTTTCCAGAACAAACGGAGAAAAAAATTGTATAACTCCAGCCAGAACCGTTAATGCGGAAATCTGTCCGCATAGCTTATCTTCCGCTCCAATATATTTCAAAAAACCGGCTAAAAATGCTCCTGTTGTAAAGCCAAATATTATACGGGCTGAAATACTTTCAATTATTGCATAAAACCGGCTCCGTTCGTATTCTTTATCTGCCAGCACATATGTTTCGGCCGGCTGCGATTTTATATTCAGTTTTTTCATAAATGTTTCATCCTAATAGTCAGTTAAAAGTAACAAACGAAATTATAACTTTTCAAACCTCTCGACATTCAAAACAAATAATGTAGCACCGCCCACCGTTACTTCCAGCGGGTATGCCGCGCCCATAACACCCATTCCGCCTGACATTTCCAAGTTAGGGATCGCTTTTTTCCGTGTTTTACACTTGCTTTTGATAATCTCAATAGCCTCTGAAATTTTTTCTTCATCCGTACCAACCATGATAGTTGTATTACCGGCTCTGAGAAAGCCCCCTGTCGAACATAAACGGGTTACACCGAATCCATTTTGACCAAGTTCGTTAATTACGGAATTGCTGTCTTCATCGCTGATAATTGCCATAATCATTTTCATCATGCATTACCTCCCCCCAAAATATATACCCATACTCTCCTAATATAGTTTATGTAGTTTTAAAAAACAATCTGCCTATATATATTCTATTATATTTTTTAAACTAATGGAATAGCGATATATTCTTTGGAGAGAGAATGTCCGAAAACACCTGCAATAAGCATTATATGAAGACCCGCTAAAACAGCGGGTTTTCAGATAATCTATGGAGCTGGTGAGGGGATTTGAACCCCTGGCCTATTGATTACGAATCAATTGCGCTACCACTGCGCCACACCAGCATTTTTAATTTTAAATTTCTTACAGCTTAAAAATTAAACTCTCAATTTTTCGACACTGTTTATTATAGCAGTATTTTATAGAATTACAATAGCAAAATAAGCAATTTTACATAACTATGCATTTGGAGAACTTATTAACCAACAGGGTTTGCCTTTCTAAAAAAGATTACGGCAAACCCTGTTTTTATTTCACTATCTATTGCTCAGCAGGCTAACACATAATATTATCTGAAACGATTCCTTTTCAGGAATACTGGAATATCAAGGCCGTCATCATCATCCTGCTGGGTTGCCGCGGCGGCTTTTGCCGCTTCTCCAACCTGGGTTGCATCCAACAGTTTGTTCGGACGTTTCAAAACAGGACTCTTATCAAAACCGGTAGCAATTACGGTTATTAACATTTCATCTTTAAGATTCTCGTCTATTACCGCTCCAAAGATAATGTTTGCCTCGGGATCTGCGGAATTCTGTATTAACTCCGCCGCCAGATTTACTTCCTGCAAACCAAGATCGGGGCCGCCGGTAATGTTGAGCAATACACCCTTTGCGCCTTCTATCGACGTTTCAAGCAGCGGGCTTGAAATCGCCTGTTTCGCGGCTTCCTCGGCTTTATTATCACCTGTGCCTTTACCTATTCCCATATGAGCAAGACCGGTTTCAAGCATTATTGTCTTCACATCCGCAAAATCAAGATTTATAAGACCGGGAACGGCAATAAGATCGGAAATACCCTGGACGCCCTGCCTTAGCACATCATCAGCGATTCTAAAAGCTTCGAGCATTGAAGTTTTCTTGTCGGCTATTTGTAATAACCTGTCGTTTGGAATTGTAACAAGGGTGTCAACTACTGATTTTAAATTCTCGACGCCTTTTTCAGCATACTGCATCCTTTTTCGCCCTTCGAACATAAAGGGTTTGGTAACTACGCCCACCGTTAGAATTCCAAGTTCCCTTGCAATCTGTGCAATAACGGGCACCGCACCGGTTCCGGTTCCCCCGCCCATACCTGCCGTAACAAAAACCATATCGGCATCTTTTATTGCCATCGCTATTTCATCACGGCTTTCATTGGCCGCCTTTTCGCCTATATCCGGGTTTGCACCCGACCCAAGGCCTTTGGTAAGCTTTTCTCCGATTTGGATTTTAGTATTGGCTTTTGATAGAAATAATGCTTGCTTATCGGTGTTTACAGCGATAAAATCAACCCCGCGAAGCCCCGCGTCAATCATACGGTTTACCGCGTTGTTTCCGCCTCCGCCAACACCAACTACCTTAATGCGGGCAAAGTTATCCATATCAATATCAAATTCCAGCAAACCCGTATCCCCCTTTATATATCTTATCTTATGTAAAGACAATTTTTGTTTGAAACCAATCAAAAAAATGATTTTTTTCCAATTCCGGTTATTTACCGTAAAAAGATTGAAATTTCTTCTTAAATAATATTATATCTCAATACATCATAAAATCAAGCTTGAGCTATATTTTTTCATGGTTTTTTTCAAGCAGTTTTCTTCTAATTAGCCCGAAATTTAGAAATATCCGGTTACCAAAAGCAAACACCGCAGCCAGATGCAGCGATATGCCGAGGCGGTCACCGATATAAGCCAATAAAGCAGCGAGCAGCGAATTTCCAAAGAATCCGGATAAAAAGACTTTAATGTTAAACTTGTTATTCATCGATGCATATAAACCGCCGAAAACTGAATCCAGTGCCGCTAAGATTGCAACTGCGGCATAATTTGAATATTCTTTAGGAATATTGTACGGGATCAGTATACCGATAAGTAAACCAAGCATTAGGCCGAGTAACGGTATCATAACAAGTCTCCTTCCTTATCTGTATTTTAAACAACACAAGAAATTACCAAACTATTCCAACACGCCGGAACGCACAGGTGAGCAGTGTATCATTCCGGAATAAATCTTGCATATTTGTCCCCAAAAAAGTCTACTATTCCTTTTTCTTCTTTCTTAATATGATTGTAATATATTTCTTTTAATAAAGAAAGCCTGTATGTCAGTTCACTGTCTAAATTTACTCTTGCCGCAATTCTTCTGTCCAGTGACATATATAATTCGTCATTTTCTGAAAAATCAATCCAATCCAGGGCTTCGACCAAGCTTTGTGATGAATCTCTATCTACGTGTTCAAGGCTTTTAAGAAGCTGTACAAGCCATGTAATCCTTTCCGGCTTTTCAATTTCAATCATTTTCCCTATTGTATATTTCTCCGGTTTTAAACCCCTGATTTCAGGGTATCTTTCATCCAATTGCGTTGATACTTCCAGAACAACGCCTTCCTCATCCACAAGCAGATAGTTGCCCATATACTTAATCCATGCGATGGGATTTCTTTCTATAACGGAAATATGTACAACTCCGGAGAATTGAAATTGTATAAACGCTGATTTCACCCATGGAAGGTTTTCTACATATTTCTCGGCTTTTCCCATTCTCATCTGCAAAAGATGCCGCATGCTCCCTCCAAGGTATTTCATTGCATTTTGACCTTTTTCTATTCCGGAGACATTAATAATATCGTCTTTTGTATAGCGGGAAATGTCATCAACTTTAATCTGTGATAATAAAAACAGCGGCGAAAACATCATTACCGCCGCCAAGCCAAGTATGATAAGCAGAACCGTTATAAAAAATGTAAAACCCTTATTACTCTTTTTCATTTGTTATCCCTGCCTGCAGCGTATGATATACGGAGTTCCAGGTATTTTTTCAAACTATTTTCAACTATAAATTATATCATACCGTCGCACATGCCTGCAAGAAAGGCTAATTAAAGCGGGCAATAAATTCAACCGCTTTGATCCCTTCTTATTAGTGCTCCAACACTTGACAGATGCTCTTCCAAGGATTCATAACCTCTGTCAATATGCTTAATATTATTAATGATGCTGGTTCCTTCAGCGCAAAGGGAAGCCACAACTAAAGCAGCTCCTCCTCTCAGGTCACATGCGTCGACAAAAGCCCCTGTCAACCTTTTTACCCCTTTTATTACCGCTACCCGCTCCCTGACCGTTATATCCGCTCCCATTCTCATTAACTGCTCAACATACCCGTACCGGTTTTCAAAAACCGTCTCTATTACAACACTTGTTCCAGAAGCTTTTGATAACAATGCGACAAGCTGGGGCTGCATATCTGTCGGAAATCCCGGATAAGGCGATGTGCGTACGACTTCGATAGCTTTTGGAATTTTATCCGATTTCACTCTTATTATCTTTTTACCAATCGGTTCAATATGAACCCCGCAGTTTCTAAGGCAATATACCGTGGAACTCACCGGTTCATATTCAATGCCGTTAAGAACGATTTCTCCCCCCGCTGCTGCGGCACAGGTCATATAAGTACCCGCTACGATCCTGTCGGGAATTACGCTGTATGACACGTCAGTTTTTATTTCATCCTTACCGGTAATATATATTACGCCTGTTCCGGCTCCGCTTATTTCTACTCCCATTTTCTGAAGAAAATTCTGAAGATCAACGATTTCAGGTTCTTTCGCTGCATTTCTGATAATTGTTACCCCTTCGGCAAGACTTGCGGCAAGCATAATGTTTTCAGTAGCTCCCACACTGGGATAGTCCAGAAGTATTTCGGCGCCCCGCATTCTTTTTACCTTACTGTGTAATATGCCTTTATATAAATCATCAATTTCGGCGCCCATCTTTCTTAAAGCATTTAAATGCATATCGATAGGCCTTGGGCCAATTGCACATCCTCCCGGATAACTTATATAAATCTCCCCGATACGGCCTAATATAGCCCCCATTAAAACTATCGAGCTTCGCATCTTTCCTGCCGACGATTCAGGAATTTTATTTGTCGCAATACTGTCTCCATGCACTGCAATACTTTTATTGCTGCGTTCAACCCGTAATCCGAGTGAAACAAGAATCTCCTGCATTGTTGCAACATCTTCCAGGTTCGGACAGTTATGAATCGTACTCGTTCCTCGATTCAGTATTGTGGCCGCAAGAATAGGCAAGACGGCATTTTTAGCACCCGGTATTTTAAGCTCGCCGTTAAGCCGGTTGCCGCCTTCTATTATGAATCTGCTCAAGAAAAACACCTCCGCTTTTGTTGTCAATAATAACGGGGTAACTTACAGGTTAAGTAAACATCTTAAGAAATGCCTGCTGAATTTAGTTTAGATTTTTCATAATTTATTCTATGCGGCATTAGAAATTCTGTTACTTTAACAACAGCGGATTTACATCTTTTCCCTTTTTAGCCTGTATTGGGTTCCGACTGACCTGGAAATATTGAGCAGTATTCCTAACCCGACCGTTAGGAAAGCAAGAGAACTGCCGCCGTACGTAAAGAAAGGAAGAGGCATACCTGTGGCCGGCATGGATGACGTTACAACAGCAACGTTAATGATAACCTGGACTGCAATCAAAGAAGTTATGCCAACCGCTATCAAACTTCCGAGTATATCCGGGGCATACATCGCAATCCTTATCCCACGCCAGATTATAACAAGGAATAACAAAAGAACGGTAACCGCACCGATAAAGCCGAGCTCTTCGGCCAATATCGAAAATATAAAATCAGTATGCGGTTCGGGAATGTATAAATTCTTTTGTATGCTTTGACCGATACCTTTACCGAAAAGGCCTCCCGAACCTATTGCGTACAATGAATTTACGATCTGGTACCCGCTGTCGGTGGGATCTTCAAACGGGTTAAGAAATGTAAGAACCCTTTTCAGCCTGTATTCTTCGGTCATTATTAAATATACAATAAGAGGAATAGTAGGTACTGTAATAAGGATAAAATGCCATATTTTTGCACCGGCGCAAAAAAGAATAATTACCGCGACCGACGATATAAGAATAGTCCCGCTGAAATGTGGTTCTTTCATAAGCAGAACATCAATAACCCCAATTACCAATAGGTATGGAACCAGGCCTTTCCAAAAATATTTAAGCCTCTCGCTGTTCTTTGAAAGCGTGAATGAAAAGAACAAGATAACCGACAGCTTTGCCATTTCAGACGGCTGGAAAGAAGCGAATCCGAAGTTGAACCATCTTCGTGACTCATTTACTTCCGAACCAATTCCGGGTATCAATACAAGAATTAAAAGTACAATACTCACCAGTATCATAATAGGTGAAAATTGCGCTATTCTATGATAATCAAGCCGAGAAACAAAAAGCATTGCAAACACGCCTATTGTTGACCATATGAGCTGACGTATCAGGAAATACTCCTTACTTCCAAATATTCTAAGCGCATAATAGGAGCTTGCACTGTAAACCATACTTACGCCTATCATAAGAAGAATCAAAATCGTTATAAATATCCATAAATCAAAATCCCTGCGCCTCAATAGTTTCACCTCAAAGCATAAAAAGCTATCGTACAAAAAATAACAGTTGCAATAAGGAAAACTATTACAACTTTTGTTTCTTTCCATCCAAGAAGTTCAAAATGGTGATGAATAGGTGCCATTTTGAAAATTCTCTTCCCTGTTTTCTTGTAGTAAACAACCTGCAGGATTACCGACATATTTTCAATAAAATAAACAAACCCGGCGATAAACAAAATAAACGGCATCTGCAGCAGTAATGAAACCGCAGCCACGGCACCGCCCAGCGCCAGTGAACCCACATCTCCCATTATTACCTTTGCAGGGTATAAATTATATGCTAAAAATCCAAGGCATGCTCCTGCCAGGATGGCGCAAAACAGCTTTATCGAATCCCATTCGCTGTTCATCATCGCAACAACGGTAAAAAAAACCAATACTATCATCGTAATGCTTCCCGCGAGACCATCAAGCCCGTCCGTGAGATTAACGGCATTTGTATAACTTATAAGCACAAAGAAGCAGAACGGTACAAACAGAGCAATTGGGATATTAATCGGATTGTCAATGCCGACAAATGGTATCACCGTTTTTTCACCCGCATTTGTCATTAAGACAATATATGCGGTGAAACATGCTGATATAATCAAAAGGCCAAGCATTTTTTGTTTTGGCTGCAAGCCTTCATTGCTTTTTCTTTTTATTTTAAGAAAATCATCAATAAAACCTACTATGCCAAATCCTGCTGTCGTTAAAATCAAAGCCGCCATATTCATATCTTTTGGAGCATAGAAACCGCCGATAATTAACAGCGGAACCAAAAATATAAATCCGCCCATTGTAGGAGTACCCTGCTTTGCCAAATGTGTTTTGGGTCCGTCATTCCTTACCATCTGTCCAAACTTTAATCTTTTTAGAAGCGGAAGCAGTATGGCTCCTGAAATTAAGGCCAGTATAAATGCGGCAATAAATACGGTAATATGGGAAGGAATACTATTTATCCACGCCATATTTTCTCCTCCGGTAAAATAGTTTATCACATTATTTCTGTCAGCGGCCGTAATCAATCCCTGTCAAAAACATCTTTGATAAGCCGATCCATACTCATTCCCCGGGAACCTTTAAAAAGCACTACATCATCGGGACAAATAATGCTTTTCAGATATGGTACGGCATCTTTAGCATCGGTGTAATGACTGATGGCTTTTGCGTCCATACCGGCTTCAACAGCCCCTGTACAATAATCTCTTGCAAGTTCTCCCACAGCGACAAGATAATTTATTCGTTCATTTGCGACCGCTCTGCCCACTTCTCTATGGGCTTCGCCGGCATAACTTCCTAATTCGTACATATCACCAAGCACCGCGATGCTTCTGCTTTTACCCGCTATCTCTCTTAAAACTGACAATGCCGCCAGCATTGAGGAAGGTGCGGCATTATAAGTGTCGTTAATTACTTTTACTCCTTTTATCCCTGTTATATCCAGCCGCATTTTTTCATGTGAATAGCAGGCAAGCCCTTTTATTATATTCTCGTTCGACACTCCCATTTCTATACCGCATGCAATAGCCGCAAGCGCATTCGAAACCTGATGAATTCCGGGAGCCGAAAGAACAATTTCGACATCCTCATTGCGAATGTTAACTGAAAAGCGTACCCCTTCTTCACCCATTGTTTCAATTCCGAATGCATGGAGCGGAATATTTTCATTTATTCCATAATACACAACAGGCATATTGAGCAGCCCGTTAAGCCCTGATAACAGCTCATCGTCACCGTTTAAAATTAGTATGCCGTTATCCTTCATGCCTTTGGTCACTTCCAGTTTCGCCCGCAGTATATTCTGCCGTGAGCCGAGCTTTTCAAAATGTGATACGCCGATATTTGTAATCACGGCTATATCCGGCCGTATGATACGGGAAAGATATTCGATTTCACCAAGGGCGTTCATCCCCATTTCAAAAACAGCCGCCGTATGCCCGCGTTCAAGCTGAAGAACCGACAATGGAAGTCCTATATCGTTGTTGTAGTTGCCAATTGACTTGTGTACATTATACTGCGTTGACAGTATTTGCGCCACCATTTCCTTAGTGGTAGTCTTGCCAACACTTCCCGTTATAGCGATAACCGGTATTTTATATGTATTAAGATATTTTTCGGCAAGACGCCCAAGCGCCGATACAGTATTCTCAACAATTACAGCCGCTCTGCCTTCCGGCGGTTTTACATAAGTTTCCGATACAACAATCACAGCTCCGTTATCAAAGGCTTTATCTATAAACTCATGCCCGTCAAAGTTTTTACCGCGAATCGCAAAAAACAGGCTGCCCGGCTTCAATGTCCTTGTATCGGTGCTTACTGTATCCGTCTCGGTATCCGGATTCCCTATGAGCTTACCGCCTATCCATTCGGCGATTTTATCGGCGCGCATCCTGTCCATTTAATCACTCCAGTTCTTCGAGTATTTCCCTTACTATTTCCCTTTCATCGTAGTGGATGGTTTTATCCCTGAATATTTGATATGTCTCATGACCCTTTCCCGCCAGTAAAATAATATCTCCCTTCTGCGCATTGCTCATAGCGTAGCGGATAGCTTCCGTCCTGTCCTGAATAATAATATATTGCCCGTCCGTTAATTTTATGCCTTGCTCAATGTCCTTTATAATACCGGCAGGATCTTCCGTTCTCGGGTTGTCAGATGTAATTATCGTTAAATCGGCAATTTCTCCTGATATTTTTCCCATTTCAGGCCTCTTGCCTCTGTCCCTGTCGCCTCCGCATCCGAAAACGCTGATCAGTCTGTTCGGAACAAAATCTTTAATTGTTTTCAATATATTTTCAAGACTGTCCGGCGTGTGCGCGTAATCAATCATAACAGTATAAGGTTTTCCAGGTGTCGGAACAATTTCGGCACGTCCAGGAACATGTATGTTTTTAAGCCCGTTTTCGATATGGATCGGATCAACATTCATCATTCCAGCAACGCCTATTGCAGCTAAAGCGTTATAAACGGTAAACCGGCCCGGTACGGATACCTCAACGGTACGGCTAAACCACGGAGTATGAACGTTAAAACGGACTTTATCCGCATATGAGGTAATATTATCGGCCGTAATATCGGCCCTGTTTTCTATTCCAAATGTCAGGCATGGGCATTTGCTCTCTTGAAGTATGCGCCCGGAATAGGGTGAATCGATATTGACAAGGCCTCGATCCGCCATTTTAAACAGTTTAAGTTTCGAAATCAGATAATCCTCCATGTCGGTGTGCTCATTAGCACCAATATGATCTTTTGAGAAATTTGTGAATACACCTATTTTAAAATGTGACGCATCCACTCTGCTGAGCTTTAATCCTTGTGATGAGACCTCCATAACAACTGAATCGGCGCCTTTATCTGCCATTTTGTCAAACAATTCCTGAAGGTCATATGATTCGGGAGTTGTTCTCTGCGCCGGGATTTTTTCGCTGCCTATACTGTTTTCAACAGTACCGATTAAACCTACGGTCTGGCCTGTTTGTTCCAGAATTGATTTAATCATGTGCGTTGTCGTAGTTTTTCCTTTTGTGCCGGTAACACCTATCAGATCCAACCTGTCCGAAGGGTGGCCGAAGAAAGCCGCAGATACATGGGCCAGCGCATATCGTGTGTCCGGTACTTTTATCACGGTAGCATCCGCGAATACTGTAATGTCTTTTTCAACTAAAAAAGATGAGGCTCCGTTATCGGCGGCAGACTGCGAAAACCTGTGTCCGTCTGTTTTAAAGCCATCTATGCATACAAATAAAGATCCCGGCACCGCTCTTCTGGAGTCATATACGACCCGGGTAATATCTTTTTTTATTGCCCCTTTAATATCTATTACGGGGAGCCCTTCAATCAATTTACTAAGTTCCATAATAACCCTCCGATAAACAGCCTTAATTTTTTTTTAATCCACAACAGTGTGTTCAAACCATATTATCACAACCTGACCCTTGTTGAGCTCCTCTCCCGGCTCATACTCCTGCCGACGGGCTTCTCCGATACCCTCAACTTTTATGTTCAGTCCGGCCTTCCTCAGTGATTCGGCTGCTTCACTGATATTTTTGTTAAGAACATCGGGCATAATAACGGTTATTTCCTTTTCTGGTTCATATGTATATAGTATTACCGTAGAACCACTGGGAACACTGCTGTTTGGTTTTGGTGTCTGTTCCATAATTACTGCATCGTCTTCTTTATATTCACCTTCGACAGTATAATTCAACTCATAGTTTTCCAGCTTTTTTCGTGCATCTGTTAGTGTAAGGCCTCGGACTTCAGGAACGGAAACTTCCTTTAACATTAACTTCCTGTCCATTTCTGTATATTCCCTTTCAATACGCAGGTAATCAAGAATCTCTTCCATCAGTTTACCAGCCACCGGTGCTGCGAGCATGCCGCCCGAATGCGGGTAAACCTGCGGATGGTCAAGTATTACGAGAAGGACAACCTGCGGATCATCCGCGGGTGCAAATGCTGCAAACGAAGCGATATAACGGCCTTCTGAGTCCGTCTGTTCCGTTTCCGATGTCCCCGTCTTGCCCGCTATCCTATAACCGCTCACATACGCGTTTCTTCCGGTCCCTTCCGAAACAACGCCTTCGAGGATATCTCTCAGAGTATCTGAGGTTTGCTTCGATATAACCTGTCTTACAACTTGAGGCTCATTCTTCTCAATTATGTTCCCCTGACTGTCACTAATCTGTTTTACTATCATGGGCTTCATAAGATAACCGCCGTTTGCGATTGCACTGTATGCGGTAACGAGCTGCAGCGGCGATATTGTAAACCTCTGTCCGAAAGAGGAGACCGCAAGGTCCAGTTCTGTCGGTTTTTTATGCCATAAGTACTGCGAATCTTCCGGCTCTCCGTTTAACGTGATTCCCGTTTTCTGCATAAAACCAAAATTCTTCACATAACGGTAAAACTTATCTATACCTAATGAAAGAGCGGTTTTGACAAAAACAGGGTTGCACGAGTTGTAAACACCCATCCGGAATGTTTCAGCTCCATGCCCTCCCGCTCTCCAGCAGTCAATATTGTATCCGGCCATATGAACCGTATTGCAGACAAATTCGGTTTCAGGGCTTACTACCCCTTCTTCAAGTGCCGCCGCCGAGGTTATTGCCTTAAACGTTGAACCGGGTTCGTATGTATCCATTAAAGCTTTGTTCCTGAATACCGTCTGGAACAACAGGTTTACATCTTCAACGCTTGACTGTCCTTTCCAGTCTCCTTTTTCTATGAAATCCGGTTTCGCAAAAGGATCGTTAGGGTTATAATCCGGTTTTGAAGCCATCGCGAGTATTTCTCCGGTCCTCGGATCCATTACTATGGCCGCGGCACCGCGTTTAAGGTTATAGTCCAGAGTTGCCTTTTCGAGGGCTTTTTCGGTAAAATGCTGTATTGTTTCATCAATAGTAAGATATATGTCATACCCGTCAACAGGTTCAATATAACGTTCCGGACTGTACTTTACCTGTCTGCCTCCCGCGTCAAGTTCAACCATAACCATTCCGGGCTCGCCGCTTAGCATTGCGTCGTAATACTTCTCTATACCGTTCAATCCCTGGTCGTCAACTCCGGTGAATCCTAATACATGCGACGCCAATTTGCCGTTAGGGAAGAAACGTTTTGAGTCTTCATCAACACAAATGCTGTCAATGCTGTTTTCAATTAGATATTCACGAACCCTGTTTCCAATCTCCTTGTCAATCTTTCTTTTTACGTACGCCCAGCTGGAATTTTCAGTGAGTTTTGCCTTAACTTCTTCATCCTTCATGTCAAGCATTTTGGCGAGAGTGGACGCTATTTCGTCTATTTTTTCCGGGCTGTCTTTGAATTTATCTTTAAAATCCTGCGGGTTCACCGATACTGTTTCCACCGAACCACTTATCGCAAGGCCTTGTCCGTTCCTGTCATAGATTGTTCCCCTTTTAGGGTTAATAATACGATTGCGGGTTTGAGCATAGTAAGCCTGTCTCGAATATTCTTCACCCTTTACAATCTGATAATAGCCTAATCTTACGATGAGGACAATCATAAGAATGAAATACATAAGCATTAAAAAAAATGATCTCTGCCTTACTTTTTTATTCTTGGAAGCCAAACCAATCCCCCTTTTTTGGGCAATAAAAACGGCTCATATTGCAAAAAAGGACCTTAGATTGCCGCATTTAACGATACTCACGTTCAGTTGCCCTTCAATCCATTGTCCCATATAATTCTCTCTATATTTATATTCGCCATAAACCACCATTTTGACTATATCATTAATATTTATTGATCAAAGTACGCCGCTATCCAGGATTTTAACGTTTTTGTTTCCTCCTTGTGAACTGTTCCCGTTACTAAACTGTAATTTACTTTCGGTACTTTTACAGGTATTCTCTGATAGTTATCAGGCATTTTCATACCCAGCTTATCCTCGGCAATCCTGCGGACGTTTTCCAAATTGATCTGTGATCCTATTTTTGCCTGGAGCTTACGGTTTTCATCCTTCAGTTGTTCATGTTTCTGCTTTTGGGCCGCAAGTTCACAATTTAACTCGGTGAGCGCGCTAAACCTGAAAATCAACGTGAAAAATATAGCAAAAACCATTAGAATGCAGAAAATTATCTGTCCTAAAGGAACAGTACGTTGTTCAAGCTGAACAACCGCTTTTCTTTTTGGTGTATTTATTGTTTTTTGATTTTCTTCCCTTTGAGGCTGATAAGGAATCTTAGGAGCCGCCGTACCATATACATAATTGTATTTGGCCTTCATACTTTCACCTCTTTATTAGCTTGCCATAATAGCCTTTTAAGACAACAAACCCCCGGGCTGGATAAACCAAGCCGCGGGTTTCGATGTAAGATAAAAGTTCATTTGTTCTTTTGATTTTTTTCCTTCGTGTTTTTTCTGTATTTTTTCTTTAGTAAAACTTATTAATTTATCTTTTGTATTTTTTTCTTTTGTCGGTCTTGTTTTTATCTTTTGTTAATCCCCCGCCGCCATTGCGTATAATATTTTTATTCTTTTGTTACATTAGTATTTTATCTTTTGTGTATTAAATATCTCATCCTTTGTATAATTATGTCATTACAATTTTTCGACTATACGAAGTTTCGCGCTGCGTGCCCTGTGGTTTTGTTTCAGTTCATCCGCGGACGGTGTTATCGGCTTGGAATTAATCTGCTTAAGTTCCCGCACCGCATTGCATACACATTTCGGAATACCAGGCGGACATTTGCACCGACCTATCCTTTCACGGATAAACTGCTTAACAATTCTGTCTTCAAGTGAGTGAAATGTTATAACGCACATTCTTCCAGCTGTATTAAGCAAATCGAACGCTTCCGGCAGTACATTTTTCAGTGCTTCCAGCTCTCGGTTAACTGCAATCCTGATAGCCTGAAACGTCCTTTTTGCCGGATGAGGGCCTTTCCTCCTTGCCTGAGCCGGAATAGCCGCCTTAATGATGTCAACTAACTGTGATGTTGTACTAATTTCCGCCTTTTCCCTGACATTACAAATAAAATCTGCGATCCTGACTGCCCACTTCTCTTCACCATATTCATGGATTACTGCGGCTATTTGTTCTTTTGACCAGGTGTTCAAAAGCTCTTTTGCGTCAAAACTTTTACTTCTGTCCATCCGCATATCCAATGGTGCATTTTCCTGATAGCGGAACCCTCTTTCTTCAGTGTCAAGCTGATGGGATGAAACACCAAGGTCAAGAAGAATTCCATCTAAGGCTTTTATCTTTTGTGTTTTTAGGATTTGTCTTATGTTTTCAAAGTTCGAATGTATTGTTATAAATCTACCCTTGGTATCAGTATTTTTCAATTTTTCTACGGCCGCTTCAAGTGCTTCCCTGTCCTGGTCAACTCCTATCAGCAGTCCTTTTGGACCCAGCCTTCTCAATATTTCCACCGAGTGCCCGGCTCCGCCGAGAGTACCGTCAAGGTAAACACCGTCTTCCTTAATATTTAAACCTTCGATACATTCCTTCAGCATTACCGGTTTATGTGAGAAAATCATTCTTTAACTTCCCAGTACTAATACTTTATATTCTTTGCTTCAAGAATGCTTCCGATTTCTTCGGCATCACTGTCTTCGTAATTATTCGGATTCCATATTTCCACCTTGTTGAACCCGCCTATAAAAAGCAGTTCCTTGTCAAGCGAAGCATACTCTCGCAATTTATTCGGTATTAGTATTCTTCCCTGTTTATCCAATTCACATACAGTGGCGTTTGCAGAGAAAAAACGTACTGCTTTTCTGTTTTCTTTCACTGATGTCGGCATCGTTTCCTGCAGTTTTTGTACAAAATCATTCCATTCATTTTCGGGGTAAATATTCAGGCATTTTTCAATACCTTTGGCAAGGACAAACCTGTCACCCAGGTCATAACGGAACGCAGCCGGTATAATGACTCTTCCCTTAGCATCCAATGTATTTGTGTATTCACCGATCAGCACCGCTTTTCACCTCGCCCCTTGTTAATATTATTCCTCCACTTTCCTCCACTTTCCACCACTTTATTTGTATTTTACCCCATTATGCTGTCTTTAGTCAAGCATTTACTTGCTAATAAAAAAACAAAAAAAATTTGTTAGAATAAGCTGGAAATGCCGAACGAAAAAATTTCACAACATATAGTGCGTTGGCTTAGCAGTATATACCAGATTTATTTTATTTCCAAAAGCAATATTTTTCTTTATTGACTTTTTGTAATATAAATTTAATATTAGCCAGAAAATTGAACGGACAGTGGTTTACTATAATACTTTACACCTGCCTTAATAAAGGGTAAAATAGTGAATATCGTTTTTTTGCTGGAAAGAGGCTGTTTTATCGGTAATTGGGAGGTACATTATTATGAAAGATATCCCAGGGATATTTGGAAGCATGGTATTTAATGACACAGTCATGTCGGAACGGCTTCCACAAGATACTTACCTGTCTTTAAAAAGGACAATTGAAACAGGAAAGCATCTTGATCTTGATGTTGCGAATGTAGTAGCCAATGCCATGAAAGATTGGGCAATTGAAAAAGGCGCAACTCATTTTTCTCATTGGTTCCAGCCTCTGACAGGTGTTACCGCCGAGAAACACGATAGCTTTATTTCGCCGTCGGAAAACGGAAATATTATTATGGAGTTTTCCGGCAAGGAACTGGTTCGAGGTGAGCCCGACGCGTCCAGTTTTCCCTCGGGAGGGCTTCGCGCGACATTTGAAGCAAGGGGTTATACAGCCTGGGATCCCACGTCATATGCGTTTGTAAAAGATGGAACATTATATATTCCTACAGCTTTTTGCTCTTACAGCGGAGAAGCGCTGGATAAAAAAACTCCGCTGCTGAGGTCTATGGAAGCAATTGATAAACAGGCTCTGCGTATTCTTAAGCTGTTTGGTAATGAAGATGTTAAAAGAGTTATTACAACCGTTGGTGCTGAACAGGAATATTTTTTAATAGACACTGAAATGTATAAAAAACGTCCCGATCTGATATACTGCGGAAGAACGTTGTTCGGAGCAAAGCCGCCTAAAGGCCAGGAGATGGAGGACCATTATTTCGGAGCAATTAAGCCAAGAGTATCGGCCTTTATGAAAGAACTTGAAGAAGAGCTGTGGAAACTTGGTGTCCTTGCAAAAACAAAACATAATGAAGTGGCACCTTCCCAGCATGAGCTCGCCCCAATCTACACCACGGTAAATATTGCAACTGATCATAACCAGCTTACAATGGAACTTATGAAAACCATCGCAAACAAACATAATCTTACATGTCTTTTGCATGAAAAACCTTTTGAAGGTATAAGCGGAAGCGGAAAACACAATAACTGGTCGTTATGCACGGATACCGGTTATAACCTGCTGGAGCCCGGCGATACTCCGTCGAGGAATGCACAGTTTCTTTTGTTTCTTACCGCTGTAATAAAAGCGGTTGATGAATACCAGGATTTGCTTCGCATATCTGTGGCAAGTGCGGGAAACG
>JAAYBO010000059.1 GCA_012730095.1 Clostridiaceae bacterium | reverse complement strand
TTTCGCGTCCCGATTTTATTGCTTACCGTTTTGACGATAAATCCTTCGGATACTTTCTTTGCCGCATGATATTCAATCCACTGCTTGTTGCATGGACAGTAAAGGATGAACAAGCCCGCAAAAAAGCCGAAATCTTGTATGACGCGGTCATATTTGAAGAGGAAACACAGTTGCCTGGTAGCAGAATGGCGTTGGAGCATGTCGCCTTGCGTCACCGAAAACACCCGAATCACCCGCTGTGTATTTGGTATGAATTGTAAATGTAGCTCTTGTTTCTGTTATTATATAATAGTTTAAAAAAGATAATTTGAACAGTAACGTTTTGGATTTAGCGGAAATGCTTGCAAACCGATATTTGTAATAATAGAATAAAAGAATCTTGAAAAAACAGGTTAAGCGGAGGGAATATGGAAAGCAGCGGTAAAGAACTCGGTGGTATTACCGGTTTTCTTGCAAGATTGTTTATTAAAAACCATAAGGATGTAGAAAATATTAAAGTTCGTGAGCAGTTTGGAAGGCTTGGGGGCATAATCGGAATAATTGTTAACGTGTTTCTATTTGCTGCAAAGTTTACTGTTGGAACACTGTCCGGCAGCGTTTCGGTAGTCGCCGATGCGGTAAATAATCTTTCTGATGCCGGCTCTTCAATAATATCTCTTATGAGTTTTAAAATGGCGGCAAAGCCTGCCGACAATACACACCCTTTCGGGCATGCCAGAATTGAGTATATTTCTTCTTCTATTGTCGCTGTTGTGATAATGTTTATCGGTTTTGAACTGATAAAAACATCAATTGAAAAAATTATTCACCCCCAGCCAATCGATTTCAGCAGTATTGCGCTAACAGTGTTGGTTTTGTCAATCTTTGTGAAGCTGTGGCTTTTCTATTTCAACCGCAAGTTAGGCAAGCGTATTAATTCAATGATCATGCAGGCAACCGCTGCCGACAGTATGGCTGATGTGATGTCAACTTCCGCGGTTTTTGTTTCCGCTGTAATAAGCCGGCTTACAAGCATTAATCCGGATGCTTATATAGGTATTGCAGTTGCGATTTTTATAATTTATTCAGCGATACAAATTTTAAGGGAAACAATGAACAGAATTCTTGGCCAGGCCCCTTCCGAGGAACTTATAAAAAGGATAGAATCATTTATTCTAAGCTATGACGGCGTTATTGGAATACACGATCTTGTTGTTCACGATTATGGCCCGCATAATACATTTGCTTCGGTTCATGTAGAGGTTGACGCAAATACGGATGTGCTTGTAAGTCACGATTTGATTGATAATATCGAGCGTGAAATTTCGAATGAGTATAACATGAATATGGTTATTCATATGGATCCGATTGTAACAGATGATCCATTTGTGAATGAATTGCAGAAAATGACCGAAGAAGTGGTTTCAGGCATCGACAATACATTATCAATTCACGATTTCAGGGTAGTAAAGGGCCCGACTCACTATAACCTGATTTTTGACGTAACCGTTCCTTTTGACTGTAAAATATGCATAAAGGAAATAACTGAACAAATAAAACAGCGTATACATGAAAAAGACAAATCCCTCTATGCGGTTGTTACAATTGACAGATTTTATGTATGATAGGTAATGACGTCTCTAATCTCGTTATAATCTCGCTAATAATCATTTTTTAGAAATATCGGGAAATTATTTCCTAAATATCCTTATTATCTTATTTTTTCATAGCGAATTTGGAATTTTTATGATAAAATTAGATGTAATATAATGAAAAAAGTACTTTCGGGGGCTTGACAATCCATGTAAACGACAGGGATGATGAAGAAACCGTAATTATTGATTACGACTACCATAAAGACCTTTACTATGATAAGGAAATTGAATTTATACATCAGCATTTGTTAAGCCTTTTATGGCATGCTCTTGATAATCCCGGAAAAAGGATTTACACAATAGAAATGCTGCCTGAAAGCGAAAAAAGAAAGGTTCTGTACGAATTTAACAATACGGAAGCGGATTACCCAAAAGACAAAACTATTCATCAGCTGTTTGAACAGCAGGTCACAAAAACCCCTGATAATACAGCTCTTATCTGCGAAGATAAAAGCATTACATACAGGCAGTTGAATGAAAGGGCTAATTCACTGGCGGTGCTTCTAAGGGAAAAGGGTATAAAACCCGGTGATGTAATAGCAATTATGGTTCGCCGTTCCATAGAGATGGTTATCGGAATGCTGGCAGTACTTAAGGCGGGCGCCGCTTATCTTCCAATAGACAAGGAACTTCCTGATGAAAGAATAAATTACATGATAAAAAACTCAGAATCAAAGGTTATATTAACAGACAATACAACAATATACAGATTTACCGAATATGATAAAATTAATATTCAATGTGAAGAACACTATAATTTTAAAAAAGAAGACCTTGCGAATATAAATAATGTGCGCGATCTTGCATATGTTTTATATACTTCCGGCACAACGGGAGAACCGAAAGGGGTAATGATAGAGCATACTTCCCTTGTTAATTTTGTTTACGCGGTAACCAAATTTATGGATTTTTCCACAGACTCAATTGTTTTGTCATATACGTCTTTTTGTTTCGATATCTTTATTTTTGAGATTTTTACATCTTTATTAACGGGTGCTAAAATAATACTGGCAAATGAAACAGAACAAAAAATACCCAGGTATACATGCAGTTTAATTAATAAGCACAGGGTGAACAAAATACTTACAACGCCCAGTAAAATTAAACTATTTCTTACGGATAATGAAAATATCAAAATGCTTGAAAGTATTAGAGAAATTATGGTTGGAGGGGAAGTGTTCCCTCCGGAATTGCTTAAGTTATTAAAAAATAATCTGAACGCAAAAATTATAAACGGTTACGGGCCTACTGAAACAACGATCGGAGTGTCATTCAAGGTGTTTGACAACGATAACAGAATTACTATAGGCAAACCTATTTCCAATGTTAAACTGTATGTTCTTGATAAACATAAAAACCTGCTGCCTATTGGAATTCCCGGAGAGCTATATATTGGAGGATTATGTCTTGGGAGAGGTTATATCAACAACGACGAATTGACTAATAAAGTTTTTTTCAGAAATCCGTTTAATACAAATGAAATTTTGTATAAGACGGGTGATATTGTCAAATGGTGTTCAAAAGGAGAGATAGAGTTTCTTGGACGAGTTGACACCCAGATAAAAATAAGAGGCTATCGAATTGAGCTGGATGAAATAAAAAATCAATTGTTAAAAATTGAAGGAATTGATGACGCCGCTGTGGTGAAATTACAGAAGGACGGCAGTGAAGTAATATGTGCCTATATTATTAAAAACCCGAAGATAAAGATAGCACCTAACCGCATAAGAAACCATTTGGTAAAATATTTACCCAAATATATGATACCATCATACTTTGTTGAGGTTGAAAGAATACCGATAAATGCCAGCGGAAAAATTGACTTAAAAAAATTACCAAAACCATTAAACGAGCAAAAAAAAGAAAGAATATTAAAACCTAAAAATGACATAGAGTATGAAGTTTTAAATATATGGAAAGATGTATTGAAGAAAGAAAATATCTCAACAAACCAAAATTTATATGATGCAGGTGGTGATTCGCTTAGCATAATAAATATTATTTCTCAGGTCTATAGTAAATTTAATTTTGAAATACCGTTAAATGATATTAACAAAATGGATACAGTTATAAAAATGGCTCTTTATATAAAAAAGAATAAAGATAAATCAATTATAAAACACAGAAATGATCGGATTGTTTTATTAAAAAAAGTTAGAGACAGTAAAAATAATTTGTTTTTAATACATGCCGGTAATGGGGAAGTAAATAATTATAAAAAATTATCCGATTATTTGAACGCTGCCTGTTGGGGGATAAGGTTCGGCACTTCCGGAGCAGCGCCTCAAAATATTACAATAAATCAAATAGCCAGGGAATATGTCAACATGATAAAAGAATTACAGCCAAATGAACCATATTTGTTGGGCGGATGGTGTATCGGGGGCACTATAGCTTTTGAAATGGCCAACATTTTAGAACAAATGGGCGATAGAGTTAATTTAGTATGTTTGTTCAATAGTATTTCCGTGAAAAACTGGTCTGACATAAAACCTTTCTCATTTGACACCGAAATGCATTTGATTCGATCATTTTTTGATAATGAAATAGATAGACAGGTGGAAAACCATAAGGATATAAATGAATTATGGAAATTTGTTTCTGACAAAAAGATTGAAAAAACGAGTGTTATTAATCAACTGCCGGATGAAGTCAGAGATGCGATACCGGGTTTGGAGCGAATACAGACAATTGATATGTTTATGTACATAAACCGAATACGGACGCTGCATCAAGCAAGGGCTTTGTACAAGCCTCAAAGAGCTCTGAATGCGCAAATTGTTTTTTTAAACGCTGTTTATGACAAAATTATATCCGATAAGGAATTAAATATTAATACCTGGAATTCTTGCTGTAATACCGAAATAATAAGAATTGATCTTCCTTCAAATCATTACACATTATTTGAAGAACCTGTTGTATATGAACTTGCTTCAAAGATAAATGAAATCATAGCCAAAAAGGACTGACACTTATGGAAAATGTTTTATTTTATCTATTGCATCTGTCATTGTTAATTGTGTTGTCATTGATGCTGTTTTTATTTTCAATGACAAACAAAAAACAATTGCATTACACGTTTATATATTCAGTAGTATCCTTGCTTATATGGAATATAGGTTACCTTTTGGAAGCATATGCGCGTATGCATTATGGTTATACTGTTATGTTATTTGTGTACATTTGGTACCTTGGATTATGTTTTACGCCCGCATTTCTTTTAATTACAAGTATCGTTTTTGATAAAACGAAAATAAATTATAAAAGGTATTTATTTTTATTTATTCCTCCGGTAGTATCATTTATCATGATAATTACCAATGAAAGACATCACTTGTTTTTTCAAACTTTTTCGGTATATAACACTGAAACAGTTGTTGGTAATTATTTTATCATTCATAGTATTTTTATGTATGGGTATATGATTGTTTGTCTTTTTAATTTTCTGTATTCATCTATAAAAAATTCCGGTTTTTTTTCAAAACAGTCGTTACTAATTGCCATAGGTTCTTTAGTTCCGTTGGTTACGAATATATTGGTAACAACAAAAGTAATCAAAGTGCCTCTTTACACCACGGCTATTTCATTTTCTGTGGCTGTGTTGTTTACTGCCATCGCTATATTCAGATACCATTTATTAAGCATATCCCCAGTTGCCCTTAGGACGATTGTAGACAGGATTTCGGATGGTTTTATGGTCTTAAACGATGAATATAGAATTATAGATTATAACAAAACGATGGAAATAGCTTTTGAGAAAATTTTAACTATATCCAGAAGCAGGAGCCTGAAGGAAATTTTCCGGGATACATGCCTTATTGATGATGACAGCAACCTTATTGACTTTATCAATATGGCGAAAATATCGGCTATGTCGATTATTTTTGAAAAGCATATACAAAAGGGGCATTTTGACAAGCATTTTTCTATTGAGGTTACGCCGATTATTATTAATAAAAGCCATCTTAGCACTGTTATATTGTTCAGGGATATTACTGAAAATGTTCGTCACCTTAAAGATATCGAGGAAAAACATGCAATAATGATGGAGCAGGAAAGGCTTGCGTCCCTTGGGCACTTAATCGGAGGGATTGCACATAACCTTAAAACACCAATAATGTCTATTGCGGGTATTGTTGAAGGTCTGCAGGATCTTGTTAACGAATACAGGGCGTCGGTGCAGGATGAAAGCGTTGCCGTATCCGATCACCTTGAAATTGCTGATGAAATGCAATCGTGGCTGAACAAGATAAAACCGTATTGCTCGTATGTATCCGATATTATCGATGCGGTTAAAGGCCAGGCAGTGAAGCTAAGCGCTTCATCGACGGTAAGCTTTACAATAAATGAGTTGGTAAAAAGAATACAATTATTAATGAAATACGAACTAATCAGATATAAGTGCGAGCTAAACACAAGAATCAACGTAAATTTATCAAGTGAACTGTATGGAGATATTAATAGTTTAATACAAGTTTTCGATAATATTATTATAAACGCTATTCAAGCTTACGAAGGGAAACCCGGTTTTATTGACTTTCATATTGACAGTGATAATGAAAACATTCTTTTTACCATTAGAGATTATGCTAAAGGAATCCCAAACAATATAAAACATAAACTTTTAAAAGAAATGGTTACAACAAAAGGAACAGCTGGCACAGGACTTGGATTATATATGTCATATTCGACCATTAAGGGACGATTCGGAGGGGAGATGTGGTTTGAATCCAAAGAAGGGCATGGCACAACCTTTTTTGTTCAGCTTCCCCGTAAGATAAGAAATGTAAGTTAAAAATCATGGGGGCTAAATACAAATGAGAAAGAAAATTTCTACTTTATCAAAAAATATAAAAATTCTTATAGTTGATGATGAACAGGGAATTATAGATTCGCTGTCCATCATGCTCGAGCGGAGTGGTTACTATTACGAAGGGACTACAAACCCTCTGAAAGCGATTGAAAAAGTAAGAAATGAACACTTTGATTTGATGATCCTGGACTATTTAATGGTACCGATTCATGGCGATGAGGTTGTAAGATGTATACGGCAGTTCAATACCGATTTATATATTCTTCTTCTTACCGGGCATAAAGATTTGGCTCCGCCTTTAGATACGGTAAAAGCGCTTGATATACAGGGTTATTGTGAAAAAAGTGATCGCTTCGATCAATTGCAGTTGTTGGTTGAGTCCGGTATAAAATCAATAAATATGATGAATACGATAAAGCAATTCCGGGATGGCTTAAACAAAATACTTCAGGCTGTCCCTAAGATATATCAGCTGCAGCCTTTAGGGAATATCCTTGAGGATATTTTGATGGAATTAATGCCGCTTGTTAATAGTGAAAACGCCTTTATTTTGGTTGATAATATCTCAGGCGGCAATGATTCAAAAAAGAGTATTTTCCGCGGAATAGGAAAATATAGGGCCAGGATTTCCGATTTTATGCCAATGCTCAGTTCGAAAATGCTGGAAGATATAGGAAGGGCAAAAATATCAAAGCAGCCTGTAAAAATACACTCAGGTATTATCCTGCCTCTTGTAAACGAATTTTCCGAGTGTATCGGCGTCCTATATGTGGAAAGCGCCGAAACCCTCATAAGCGATATCGCGGAGGGCTATAAACTGCTTGAGATCTATGCGGCTCAGGCTGCTTCAGCGATAACGAACGCTTTTTTACATTCTCTTCTGAATATGCAAAATGAAGAATTGAACAGAACGTATGAGCAGCTTAGAATCAGGTATATGGATACTATTGAAGCACTTCGCCAGGTGGTGGACACAAAGGATGAATACATGCGCGGGCATTCTGATCGTGTCTCCTATTACTGTGTAAAAATTGGAACTCTTTTGGGGTTAAGCGAAGCCGAAATTGAAACACTAAGAGTAGCGGGTCTGTTCCACGATGTCGGCAAAACCGGAATAACTGATGACATACTGTTTAAAAGTGACAAATTAAACACAAAAGAATATGAAGAGATAAAAAAGCATCCTCTAAAAGGCGCCCGTATACTTTCGGCAATTTCGATGTTTAAGGATGTCGTCCCGGTTGTGAAATGTCACCATGAAAGAATAGACGGTAAGGGTTATCCGGATGGCATTAAAGGAAAGGATATACCATTTATGGCTAGAATAGTATCGGTTGCCGATGCTTTTGATGCGATGATGTCGGATAGACGGTACCGTTCAAAACTTGATTTAAAGTCGGCAATCCGACAGCTTATAGACGGAATAGGCACTCAGTTCGATGCCGATGTTGTAAAAACGTTTGTGAAAATGCTTGATGATTATTCTAATATTGAAAAAGAGCTTGCGGCAACATTCGAATAAAGAAAATAGCTCCGATAATAAATAAACGCCTGAAAAACTGTTCGTCAGAACTCTTTTCAGGCATTTATTTCTATTGCAAAAAGAAATCATACATTTTTTAGTTTATATATAATCTTATAGCCGTTTTGTTCTATACTATTTTCAATTTTACCGGTGTTTTGCGAATTGATTCCAATAACAACAATACTTTTATCGCCGTGTCCGCGGTAAACCGCAACATTTGTTATGTTGGCGCCGTGCTCCGCAAAAATTCCGGCCAGTTCTGATAAAATTCCCGGTTCGTCGGGGGCCTCAATGGTAAGGCGTGTGCCTTTTTCCCGGAATCCGAGCAAGTCTATGAATGAATCAAATATATCGCTTTCGGTAATTATTCCAACCAGTTTATTATTATCAACCACGGGAAGGAAGCTGACACCGTTATCCCTCATTAATGTTGCAGCTTCTTCCAATAGAGCGTTGGGGGATATAACGATGGGGTTTTTAGCCATAACCTTGCTTATTTTTGTTTTTGACAGGATATAAGTAATTTCGTTAATACTCAGGCTTGTCGCCATGGAAGGCGAGGCACGCATAATATCTTCTCTGGAAACAACGCCTACAAGCTTGCCGTCTTTAACAACCGGAAGGCGCCGGATATTGTGATTTGACATAATTTCGTGGGCATCCGGTATGTTTTGCTCAGGTGAAATCGTAAACGGGTTTGTAGTCATCTTGTTTTTTACAAACATAGTTTCAACCTCCCAAATATGCTTTTTTGATATCTTCACTCCGCATAAGATCGGCTCCTGTCCCCGATAGAGGAATTGTACCGGTTTCCATAACATACGCGCGGTTTGCTATTTGCAAAGCCATACTCGCGTTCTGTTCTACCAATAGTATTGTGGTTCCCTTTTGATTAATATCCCTGATAATATCGAATATTTCCTGGACCAGCAGCGGTGCCAGCCCCATTGAAGGTTCATCAAGACATAAAAGTTTAGGCCTGCTCATTAGTGCGCGGCCTATTGCAAGCATCTGCTGCTCGCCGCCCGACAACGTACCGGCGGCTTGTTTTCTCCTGTCCTTAAGGATTGGAAACCGTTCATATACGATCGAAATATCTTTTTTAATTTCTGCTTTATCACGTCTTAGGTAAGCTCCTAGCTCAAGGTTTTCCAGAACGGTCAGGCTGCTGAATATGCGGCGCCCCTCGGGTGAAAGAGAAATTCCCATTCTGACCCTGTCTTGCGCTGAAGCTGATGTTATATCGTTTCCGTTAAAAAAGATTGTACCGCTGGTCGGCTTTTTAAGTCCGGATATCGTACGCAGAGTAGTTGTTTTCCCGGCGCCGTTAGCGCCGATAAGAGTAACAATCTCACCCTCCTCAACCTTCAGTGAAATTCCTTTTAACGCATGTATTACACCAAAATGAACATTCAGGTTGTTTATTTCAAGCATTACGCATATCCTCCCCTAAGTATGCCTTTATAACCCGTTTGTTTGATTTTATTTCATCAGGAGAACCTTCGGCAATGACGATTCCATAATCCAACACATAAATGCGCTCACATATTCTCATAACAACCGACATATCATGTTCAATCAATAAGATTGTAAGATCAAAGTTTTTACGTATCCAGCCTATAATTTCAGTCAGTTTGGATGTTTCGGCAGGATTCATCCCAGCAGCCGGTTCATCAAGAAGCAAAATGTTTGGCTTTGTAGCTAACGCACGCACAATCTCAAGGTGACGCTGTTCTCCATATGGAAGGTTTTTAGCCAGCTCGTCCTTTTTATGATCCAGCTTTAATATTTGAAGCAGTTCAATACTTTTATCTAATAGATTTTTTTCTTCAACCGAATACAATTTAGAATGAAACAGTCCCGAGAAAAAGTCATACCTAATATTCTTATGCATTGAAATTCGGACGTTATCAAGTACGGTTAAATCTTTAAACAGCCGGATATTCTGGAATGTCCTGGCCACACCTGCCTTACAGATTTTATTCGGTTTCTTTCCGTTCAAACGTATTTTATCGTTTCCTGTTGACAGTGTTATATTGCCGGAGGTAGGCGTGTATATTCCGGTCAGCATATTAAATACGGTAGTTTTTCCGGCGCCATTCGGCCCAATAAGGCCTACCAGCTCGCCATGATTAATTTCCATACTTACATTAGATACGGCGGTTAAACCTCCGAACGATTTAGTCAGCTTGTTAACACTAAGAATGGACATTCAGCGTTCACCTCCATTCTTGTGTTCAAAAATGCTTCCAAGCCTTTTGAACATCGACAGTGAAAGCTCTTTTGAACCCATAATTCCCTGCGGCCTGAAAAGCATTATCACAATAAGCAGTACTGAATAAATGACCATCCGGATTTCCGGAAAAGACTGCAGCAGGGAAGAAATAATCGCAAGAAGGAAAGCGGCAAGTATCGAACCGGAGATGCTTCCGAGCCCTCCCAGTACAACGATAACAAGGATGTCAATCGACTTAAGGAAACCAAACAAATCAGGCTTTATAAAATAAAAATATGAAGAATACAATGCGCCTGCAATGCCTGCGCAAAAAGCTCCGAAAATAAACGCAACAACCTTATATTTCGTAGTGTTGATGCCCATTGCTTCGGCCGCTATTTCATCCTCCCTTATCGATATGCATGCGCGGCCGTGTGAAGAATTAATAAAGTTAGTTATTAATAAAACAGTACCCGCGGTAAAAATAAATAACCAGAGCCAATTCGTATACTGTACTCCGATAAATAATCCCGCAGCCCCGTTTGTAATATCAAGATTAAGGAAGACAATCCGGATTATTTCGGCCATACCCAGTGTTGCGATGGCAAGATAATCGCCTCTTAACCGCAGTGTGGGCAGTCCGACAATGAATCCGAGCAATGCCGCCAGTATTGCCCCTGTAAATAAGCCTATAATGAAACCAATCGGTGAGGGATAGCGCATTATGATAATCGCGCATGTATAGGCGCCGATGGACATAAAACCGGCATGACCAAGTGAAAATTGGCCCGTAAACCCCGTTATCAGGTTCAGGCTTACCGCCAGTATGATGTTTATGCAAATCGTAGCAATGGTTGCCATAATATAGTCATTAATAATATTAGACCACAAAAGAAGCTGTACTAAAGCAAAAGTAAGCAAAAGGGCAAACCATTTTATTATTTTTTTATTTTCAGGTAATTTTTTCATATCCATAAGTTATACCT
>JAAYBO010000058.1 GCA_012730095.1 Clostridiaceae bacterium | reverse complement strand
GATAAAGCTGTGAAATATGGGCTTATTACTTCTTCAATAAGGGATAAAATGAGTGAACCAATTACGAGGGAGGAATTTGCCGAGCTTGCTGTACTTCTGTATCAGAAGACTACAGAAAAAACAGCTCAGCCCGAATCACCAAATCCATTTACGGACACGAGCAACCCTGAAGTGTTAAAAGCGTACAAGCTTGGCATAGTAACCGGTGTAGGCAATAATAAATTTGACCCGAAGGCGTTAACGAACCGTGAACAGGTAGCCACAATGCTCAGCCGGGCAATCAGGGTCATGGTTCCTGATGCGGATTTCTCAACTGAAGGGGCTCCGTCATTTTCTGATGAAAAGGATATATCCGATTGGGCGCTTGAACATGTGAAGTATATGAGCAAAATCGGCGTAATTAAAGGCTCAGAAGGCAAATTCATGCCAAAAGCCGTTACTACGGCGGAAATTGCAAGCGGTTATGCAACAACAACCTGCGAACAGGCAACCCTGATGGCAGTCAGGATTTATGAGAAATTTAAAGCTGAGTGAGGTCCATTAACATTTGCTTATTTGAAGAACCTGGCTTAAATTTGCCTAAAAGTTTTAAGAAAACCAAGACAACAATTGAGCCTTCTTGTCATGTTACGGCAAGAAGGCTTTTTTGCAGGCTTTATAACGGCTGAAGATATTACAATTTAGTTCAAAAAAGGCGGAGATTTTAGCTAATAACCTATATTTTAAATAGTTTTAGCCGTCTGAAAAGACGGAGCCGATATTCATCTAATTATATATTAACGTCTGAAAAGACGGGGATCTTTTATCTAATTATATAAAATTGCATGAAGGTGTTGTAATAAAATATAATTTTTTGCTATATGCTATTGAATTTATGTTTTTCATATAATATAATTATATTATAATGATTACATTCTTAAAACAATTACAAAATAAAAACGGTTGCATTTTAATACAAAATTCTATTTAAGCATACTGAAGGAGGCTGTGTAATGACAAAATACGTATGTTCCGTTTGCGGATTTGTATATGATGAAGCAAATGGATTACCAGAATCAGGCATCGCACCGGGAACAATTTGGGATGATCTGCAGGTTGATTGGGTCTGTCCGTTGTGCGGTGCGGAAAAATCAGAATTCGAAAAACAGGGTGAATCTGCTTCAACTCGCGAGGTAAAAAGGAAGCCGGTAATTGATACTCCTTCCGATATAAAGCAGTTGTCTCCATTGGAAATCAGTGCGCTTTGCACAAATCTTGCCCGTGGTTGTGAAAAGCAGTATAAACCGGAAGAAGCCGCTTTATTTAATGAACTGGCCGACTATTTCAAATCGGTATCAGCACCTTCTGAGGATCCGAATTTTAACAGGCTGCTTGACCTTATTGAAAAAGACCTACAGGAAGGTTTCCCAAATGCAAATGCCGCAGCGGCTGATGCGAAGGATCGAGGCGCACTTCGTGCCCTTACCTGGAGTGAAAAGGTTACTCGTATTTTAAAGTCGCTTTTGACAAAATATCAGAAAGACGGAGAAGCTATGCTTGAAAATACGAGTGTTTATGTTTGCACCATATGCGGCTTTGTCTACATAGGGGATAAGCTGCCGGAAGTTTGCCCCGTCTGCAAAGTACCGAATTGGAAATTTGAAAAGATTGAAGAGAGGTAATAAGAATGTCAAAAAAATATGCAGTAAGAAATATACGTTTGTGTACCAAAGATTGCTTGTGTCTTTATGTTTGCCCTACGGGAGCAACAGACACTGAAAATAGCATAATTGATGTTTCAAAATGTATGGGCTGCGGAGATTGTGCTGATGCCTGTCCATCCGGTGCGATTTCTATGGTACCGTTTGAGTATCCGCCTCAGCAGACTAAAACCGAATCAGTTGTCAGCGTGATGAATACTCTTTTACGCAGTAAATCTGAACAGGAAAACATAGCCGCCGGTTTACCGGGTAAATTGGCGAAAGCTATAGAAAAATCAAACCGTATTATGGCTGAAGACATCATCCGTGAAGCAGGGTATATGCTTCCGCAAAGCCAAAATACTAAGGATTTTTTGATATCATTGCTTGAGAAAAGTCCGGAAGGGTTACCCAAAGAAGCAGTGGAAAAACTAATAAAATCTTTAAGTAATAATGAGGAGGAAGAATCAATGGGTGAAAATAAAACACTTAATAACCTAATGGCGGCATTTGCCGGAGAATCACAGGCTAACAGAAAGTATTTAGCCTATGCTAAAAAAGCTGAACAGGAAGGAAAGCTTAATGCTGCTAAGTTGTTCCGAGCGGCAGCTGATGCTGAAACCTTACATGCATTAAAACAATTTGAGGTAGCAGGGAAAATCGGCTCAACTGCTGATAACCTGAGAGATGGTATTGAAGGCGAAACCTATGAATATAAAGAGATGTATCCTCCATTTGTAAAGGAAGCCGAAGCCGCGGGAAACAAAGCTGCTGTTATGGCATTTACTTTTGCTATGAAAGCGGAGGAGGTTCATGCCAAACTTTATAAAGAAGCGTTAGAGAACCTTGATAAGACAGAAGAAGTGTTCTATTATCTCTGCCCGGTCTGCGGAAATATTGAAAAATTAGTACCGGAAAAATGCAGTATTTGTGGTATTCCAGGTAATAAATTTATTAAATACTAAGATAAAACAAGGCAGGAATAGTTTTATTTATAACATAGCTCTCGTCCCGGAATATTTTATATTCAGGGTGAGGGCTTTTTTTGATATAACTAATTGGTTATGCAGCTTAAGAATGTTGATATACGCTATTTTATCGGAGCTCTTTTACTCAACAAACATTTCCTTCTAAAATAGCCGGACCGCATACTGTATCCCAGAACAATTACAGGGTATTTTTGATTAAAACTCTCTTAGACAATAAAATAAAGTAATATATTAATAAAAATTTCAAAATATTGCAAGATTCTGTCTTTTTTCATTTTTATAATATGATTAGAAAATACAATAAAATATAAGTTAGGGTGATTTTTATGGGTATGGTAAGACAGGCTTTCACAAAAACCGCATACGAAAATCCGGATGATTTCATATACGGAAAGTCGCTTCATCCGGTAGTATTAAAGAACAATATGATTATAGGAGGCGGGACCATATATCCCGAAATAAACTTTACGCTGCCGCCGATGTCAATTACTCAGGACAGCATGGCGGAGGTAATCCAAAACTATAAGGATATCATAACCGGGATTTGCGAACGGGCAAAAGAACTTTATGTTCCCGGTTTTGTTACTGAGATCGAAACCCTGCCTCCCATGACATTTAATCCTAAATGGGGGATAGAAGTATGCAAAACGGTAGTCGATATCATTAAAGAGTATGAAGTTAGGTATGGAGTAAAAGGTGCTGTTCGAGCCACACCGAATGATATACGCGAAGGCAGCGACCTTGAGCATATGTGGCATGGCCGGCATTGGAATGCCATCCTTGAGACTTTCGAAGGATGCGCGAAGGCAGGAGCCAATTTTTTAGCTATCGAATCAGTCGGCGGAAAAGAAGTTCATGACGAAGCCGTTATGTATTGTGATATTAAAAAGTCCATTTTTGCGCTGTCCATACTCGGATGTAAAGATATGGAGCATTTATGGAGCGAAATTGTAAAGATAGCGGAGCGTACCGGATCTATTGCCTCCGGAGACACTGCCTGCGGCTTTGCGAATACGGCGATGGTACTTGCGGACAAAAAGTATATACCTCGCGTCTTTGCCGCAGCAGTTCGCGTTATAAGCGCCGTTCGCAGTTTGGTTGCCATTGAATGCGGGGCAAAAGGTCCGCACAAGGATTGCGGGTACGAAGGTGTTTACATAAAAGCCATTACCGGAACTCCCATATCCACCGAAGGCAGGACAGCAGCTTGCGCCCATTTATCGCCGGTTGGCAATATCGCAGCTTGTGTTGCGGATTTATGGAGTAATGAATCGATCCAGAACATCAAGCTTTTAAGCGGTATGGCGCCTGTAGTTTCTTTTGAACAATTAGTTTACGACTGCCGCCTGATGAACACTGCAACAGCGAAAGGACACGAATCAGCGCTGCTGCTGCGTGATATCCACGCCGACAGCGACAGTTCGCTCGATCCGCAGGCATATGTGCTGCGTCCTGATGTTGTATTGGAAATATCGAAGGAGCTTGTCAAAACTGAAGGCTACTACAATCGTTCAAAAAAAGCTGCTTCGCTTGCCTTATTCCATATGCAAAAGGCATATGATAACGGTATGCTGTTATTGGATGACAAAGAACAAATGTGGCTCGAAAACCTGGCCGAAACAGTAGACAAACTGCCTGAAGATGCCGATGAATTCACGGAAGAAATGATCGGAGAATGCGATAAACTCGATCCCCGCAAATACGATATATAAGAAGATCAATTGTTAATGTAATGTTCAGGATTTTTTGATTTTTCGGAGCTTTTTAAAAAAAAGCTCCGTTTTGCTTTCCGAGACAAATTCCGCAATGCGTTATATTGTAATAAGTGTGGTCTAATGAAGTTAATGATGTAAAAAGGGGAGAGGTGTGGCGGTCATATAATATTGAGTCTGCCTTCGATTTAGATAAATACATTGACAGCTTTCGGTTTCTTTTCGCATTTCATTCCGAAAAGATTGAAAACGAGGAGAGCACCTATTACAATACACGAGAAATCTTTGAAAACGCCAGAGTTGTGAACTATACCGGAAATCCCCGGGCTTTGTTTGAACAGCAGAACCAAAAGCTGTGCTATGAGTTGATAAAAGAAAAAATCGTTAAAAAGAAACCTCTAAAGCATAAATTTAGTTAAAGAAATTCACGATGAAGAGAACCGGAAAGACTGAATCAAAAGTTTTTTAATCAGACGCTTTAAAATTTGACAGCGGATTGCTTTCTACGGCATTTTTTAATTGCTGCGTATCAAGATGAGTATAAATTTCCGTTGTTGAAATGCTTTCATGGCCTAAAAGCTCCTGAAGAGCCCTGATATCGACATGTCCATATTTGTACATCAGTGTTGCGGCGGTATGCCTTAACTTATGGGTTGAATATTTTCTTGGATCAAGACCTGCGGAAACAATATATTTTTTAACAAGGTGTTGTACAGTTGCCTTACTTATACGCTGCTTCCTTTCGCTTAAAAACAGCGCTTTTTTGTCCTTAACGCCATCAACGGGCCGTACCTTGCGGTATGCATCAATGGCGGCAATACAGGCTGAATTCAATGGTATAATCCGTTCTTTGTCGCCTTTACCAATCACTGTTAGTGTATTATTTCTAATGCTGTTTAAATTTATACCTACAAGTTCGGATAAACGTATTCCGCAGTTAAGGAATAAAGTAAGGATAGCATAATCCCTGGCGCTGTGTTCGCCTTCTACAGAAGTAAGAAGTTGCTTGCTTTCATCAATATTCAGATATCTTGGAAGTCTTTTTACAATTTTTGGTGATTCAAGCTCAGAAGCCGGATTTTTATCTATTAATTTAGCCTTATGGGTAAGATAGTTAAAAAAAGATTTAAGACTTGCGACTTTTCGTGCTCTTGCATAAGCTGAATTTGAGCGCTGATTGCTTACAAATGACATATAAGCATATAAATCGCTTAACGTAACAGTTTTGATAAGCGAGATATCAATATCTGAGATATCAATTTTTTCGAATTCAGCTGATTTAGGAATTGTATTCTTGTGCAATTTTAAAAAACGCAAAAAAACGCGCAGATCATAGAAATAAACAAGTACGGTATTTGTAGATTTACCTTTAATCGTTTGCATATAATTAAGATAGTCTTTCAAAAATGAAGGAATATTTTTATCATTTATATTTTTTATCATATGTAAAAACCTCAACTTACAAATTGCAATATTGAAATTGCAATAAATAAATTAATTTATTGATTACAATTTAATAATATATGAATAGATTTATTAAATCAAGGTTTTTAGCGTATTTGGCCTCCACTACATTCAATGAAATTATTATTTCGTTGAATTAGATTTTTTTAATAAGCATAAATCAAGTATATCCCCTCCGTGTTTTTACGGTTAGTTATTCCGATATGAATCCATTTACAATATCCTTAATAAACAATTTGAAATCAATTAGATTATTTTTTAATATATGATAAATTTCACTTTCATTTAGATCATGATAAAAATGAACAATTCGGTTCCTGAATTTTGTCATAGTTATATATGTATCCATATTATTATTGGAAACATATCCGCCGTTGAAAACCATTCTAATACATTCAGCAGCAGTATCCGGCATCCCAAGCCTCTTTTTTGCAACAATATGCTCACAGATATCAATCATACATTCAATAGATACCTGTAATAGATGTTTCGCACTTTCAATGTTTCTGAAATCACTTTTAAACTCGTTTTCATCCAGCTTTGAAAGCTCTTGCAGCTTGGCAAGGTTATTTTCAATCAATACGATTTTATGATTAATTCTTTCCCTCTCTATCATTAACAATAATCCTCTCTTAGTCCCTGTTCCAGATCTTTTTGAAACCTTTTATACCTGTATACCCTATCGTGATATTGTTTTAACAAATCTTCAATATACTGATTGGTAAGTTCGGCGTTCTTTTCATAAATAATACGGCCAGCAGATACCAGGTTAAACTGGAGTT
>JAAYBO010000057.1 GCA_012730095.1 Clostridiaceae bacterium | reverse complement strand
TGGAGCTTATTAAATCAGCAAAGTGCGAATACACGTTTATTGAAGTTATGTGCTGCCCGGGGGGCTGTATTGGCGGAGGCGGACAGCCGTACCATACGACGAATGAATTACGCCGAAAAAGGATAGAAGCCATATATGAGGCAGACAGGGATATTCCAATAAGAAAATCCCATGAAAATCCCGCTGTTAAGACACTTTATGACGAATATCTTGAAAAGCCGCTTGGGGAGAAATCCCACCACCTTTTGCATACATATTATACCGACAGAAAGAAAAAAGTTTGCTCCTAACCTGCAGTTCAGCCGGCTGCCTGTGCAACATGCCCGTTGACACAGGTACCCGGCAATTTCATTTCTTCCTTTTTCTTATATGATAAATTAAAAGAAATATCAGCATTTAATTATGGCATATCCTTAATCTTCGTAAATAGTCTATCCATAAATAGTCCAGCGGTTCAGTAATTTATAAAAAACACCGATATTTGGTATAGCCGACAAAGTTTTTATATTATACAACCCTTACGTGATACGCCGGGGAGGATTTTATGATAATAAAAATTGACGACAATTTTCTCCGCAATAAATGGAAGTATATCCGCCAGGTTTTAATTGTTACTGTTTTTGCGGCAATCATCCTTGTGTTTTTTGATTTTGTGGTAAGGCTTGCGGTTGCAGCGTCTTTGGGTGCTACATGCTTTATTATATTTACTGTTCCGCACAAGAATTCTTCACAGCCAAGGTACATATTGGGTGGCTATTTCATAGGCGCTGTTGTCGGCAGTATTTGTTCGGTTTTATCACATGCTGCTCCTAATATTCCACTGGGACTGTGGGGCGCAATTGCCATAGGGATAAGCATGTTCTTTATGGTGATTTTAAATTTTGAGCATCCTCCCGCTTCAGCACTTTCCTTGGGAATTGTTATCGGCGGTTTTAATCTTGGTATGATAATTACGGTTTTCTCCATAGCATTATGTCTATTGGGTGTCCGGCGGTTATTAAGAAAATGGCTGATTGATTTAATTTGAAAAGACACGGATAAAATGCTATTTTATTAAATATCAGCTAAGAGGATTTTGAAGGAGATGACGACATGTCAATTGAAAAAGTGAGGAAATATTTCAACCGCTGGGGTATTGACGACAGGATACAGGAGTTTGATGTTTCAAGCGCTACTGTCGAACTGGCGGCAATTGCCCTGAACTGCGAGCCGAAAAGGATAGCTAAAACGCTGTCATTCAAGCTTGATGGTAAATGCATTTTAATTGTCGTCGCGGGAGATGCGAAAATTGACAATCCCAAATATAAACAAAAATTCGGTATAAAAGCGAAGATGTTGTCACCGGAAGAAAACATCGAGATGGTCGGTCACGCTGTCGGAGGTATATGTCCTTTTGCTGTAAACGAAAATATAGATGTATATCTTGACAAATCGCTTAAAAGGTTCGAAACGGTATTTCCCGCGTGCGGCAGCAGTAACAGTGCAATCGAGCTAACTATTAAAGAGCTTGAGGAGTATTCAAATTACAAGCAGTGGATTGATGTCTGTAAAGGCTGGGAATAAATAAGTTATTAAAGCCTGCAGCTATTGTTCCTGGAAATGGGGTTTAAAATGGAATGCAGAGTTGGTTGTGCAGCCTGCTGCATAGCAATATCAATATCTTCCGCGATACCCGGCATGCCTAATGGCAAACCGGCCGGTATTCGGTGCGTCCAGTTGACTGAAGACAACAGATGTAGACTTTTTGGCAAAAAAGAACGGCCAAAGATATGTGTTAGTTTTACACCTTCTATTGAAATATGCGGATCAAGTGCAGAAGAAGCGTATATTAATCTTGAGCGTCTGGAGAATATGACAAAACACCCTTGATAAATAATTATTGTAAAAGGCCGCCGCCCCATAAGCAATTATTAATAAACGTACTCGCGTGAAAAGTTTCATAAATACTTAAATAAACGAGCATAAATGGTGGTATATCTATATTCAAGCAAGCTATCTTCTTTTCATGCAATAAGGCTACAGCGGAAGGAGGCGGACAGAAGATGCAGCAAAAGATATTAAAGATTAAGGGAATGTCATGTGCGTCCTGCGCAAAGGCAGTAGAAAACAGTGTCAGGAAACTTAATGGTGTTATTTCGGCCAGTGTTAATTTAGTAAGCGAAAAGATGGATGTCAAATTTGATGAAAATGTAACAGGTATTGCAAATATTATCGAAATGGTAAAAAAGGCGGGTTATGATATTGTTGAGGAACCCGACAAAAGATTTGCCGAGGTTCTTGTGCATGTTTCCGGAATGGCCTGTGCCTCGTGTGCAAATACCGTTGAAAAGTCTGTAAAAAAGCTTCCCGGGGTAAAAGATGCGGCCGTTAATCTTGTATCTGCAAGGGCTAAGGTCGTATATGATCCTTCGGTAACGGGAATATCGGAAATAAAGAATGTAATAGAAAAATCAGGTTTCGGCGTGTCAAAAGTAGAACAAGGCAAAGTATCAGAAAATGAAGCCGAACGCGCAAAAAAAGAAACGGCTTCCCTCAGAACAAAGCTAATTGTTTCCGCAGCTTTCTCAATACCTCTTTTTTATATAGCTATGGGCCATATGCTTGGTCTTCCGATACCGGGTGTTATCACACCTCATATGCATCCGCTTAATTATGCGTTAATACAGCTTGCCCTTGTTATACCGGTTATTATAACAGGGCGAAGGTTTTACACTGTTGGTTTCGGCAGGCTTATCAGGCGCGAACCGAATATGGATTCCCTTGTCGCGATAGGAACCGGCGCCGCATTTGTATATGGTATTTATGCAATTATAATGATACTGAACGGCAACGGAGAGTATGCCGACAACCTTTATTTTGAATCAGCCGGAATGATTATTACGCTTATACTGCTTGGAAGATATCTTGAAACACTGGCAAAAGGGAGAACATCGGAAACAATTAAAAAACTTATGGGACTTGCCCCAAAAACAGCCACAATAATAAAAGACGGCAGAGAGTTAGTCGTTCCGATTGAGGAAGTGAAAGTAGGAGACATAATTCTGGTTAAACCGGGAGAGAAAATCCCCGTGGACGGCGAAGTCATTGACGGCAGAACATCTGTGGACGAATCGATTCTGACAGGCGAAAGCATACCTGTTGAGAAGAATATAGGAAGCCAGGTTATCTGTGCAAGCATAAACCAAAACGGCACAATAAGGTTCAAAGCGACAAAAGTTGGGGAAGACACAACACTTTCCCAAATTGTTATGCTTGTTGAGGGCGCACAGAGTTCAAAGGCTCCAATAGCAAGGATGGCGGATGTCATATCAGGATATTTTGTTCCGGTGGTTATTGTTATTGCGCTTTTGACCGGAGCAGCATGGTATATATCGGGAAAATCCGCGGCTTTTTCGCTTACAGTATTTATTTCGGTTCTTGTTATAGCGTGTCCGTGTGCGCTTGGGCTTGCAACGCCGACCGCGATTATGGTCGGAACGGGAAAAGGAGCGGAATACGGAGTACTGATAAAAAGCGGCGAGGCTCTGGAAACCGCGCATCAAATAAACACGGTTGTATTTGATAAAACCGGAACAATAACCGAAGGAAAACCAGTGGTTACCGATATTATTTCAACGGGAGGCTTAAATGAAACTGAACTGCTGCGTCTGGCCGCCTCTGCGGAAAAAGGTTCTGAACATCCGTTAGGAGAGGCAATTGTCGGCAAGGCTGTTGAAATAAATCTGGATTTATTTAATTCAGAGAGTTTTGAGGCGATACCCGGGCAGGGAATAATAGCACGTATACAGGGAAAGGACGTGCTTTTAGGGAATAGTAAACTGATGAATGACAGGAACATTGATATACAGTCTCGGGAAGAGCCGCCAAGGTTGGCTGCCGAAGGGAAAACCGCGATGTTTATAGCTTCCGAAGGAAGGCTTGAAGGTATCATAGCAGTTGCCGATGTTATAAAACCCGGCAGTAAAAAAGCGGTTGAACAGCTTCGTAAAATGGGCATTGAGCCGGTTATGCTAACAGGCGATAATATTCAGACAGCGCAGGTGATCGCAAAACAAGCGGGAATAAGCAGGATAAATGCCGAAGTTTTACCTGGCGATAAAGCAAACGAAATAAAAACGCTTCAAAAAGAAGGGCTGAAGGTCGCAATGGTCGGTGACGGCATTAATGACGCACCGGCGCTGGCACAGGCCGATATAGGCATAGCAATAGGTTCGGGGACGGACGTGGCAATGGAATCGGCAGACATCGTGCTTATGAAAAGCGAACTTACCGATGTGCCTGTAGCCATACAGTTAAGTAAAAGAACTATCCGCAATATCAAGCAAAATCTTTTTTGGGCATTCGCGTATAATGTTTTGGGGATACCGATTGCCGCGGGTTTACTTTATCTATTCGGCGGCCCTCTTCTAAACCCCATGATTGCCGCGGGCGCCATGTCATTCAGTTCAATATCTGTTGTATCGAATGCTTTAAGGTTAAAAAGGTTTAAGCCATATCATATCAACTAAATAATAAAACATATTAATTTAAGTTTCTTTGCAGGTCAAAAAGACCTGCTTTTTTCTGTTCGGAAAATATAAAATTAGCGAAACTGACTAATTGCCAAAATAGCAAAAATGGGCTATAATATAAAGTAAATACTATATTTATTGTATAGTAATTGCCAAAATGGAATTATATATGGGTGAGTCAATTGAAAAAAAGCAAACTTCGTCTGCTTGCGGAGATATACTTTACATTTTTAAAACTTGGCAGTGTCAGTTTTGGCGGCGGTTATGCGATGATATCTTTGATAGAAAGAGAAATTGTGAATGAAAAAAAATGGGTGGAAAAAGAAAAAATCATTGATATTTTTGCCGTATCGGAGTCTTTACCGGGTGCTATTGCTCTTAATTCTTCCGCTTTTGTCGGGTTTTCCATTGCCGGTATCCCCGGCGCTATAGCCGCACTGCTTGGTAATCTTACATCACCGGTTATTATAGTTTTGACTTTAATGATAATTTTTGCGAATATTAAAGATTATCCTGTCGTACAATCGGCATTTAAAGGAATCTTTCCAACTATAGTGGGATTAATTCTTTATGCCGCTTATAAAATTGGGAAAACCGCTGTCACAGACTATAGTACAGCTATTATTGTTATTGCGTCTTTTTGCGCGGCTGTTTTTCTAAATGTCGCGCCTATACCATTAATCATTTCGGGTGCCGTTGCCGGTATCTTGCTTGTGAGTATACGCAATGTCTGCAAAAAAATACAGGACAGGAGCAGCGATTAGTAATGGGGATATATATAAAACTCTTTTTAATGTTTGCTAAATTAAGTGTGTTCGCTTTTGGCGGAGGATATGTGATGTTTCCGATGCTTCAGGCGGAAACTGAAAAAAACGGGATTATTGCAATGTCTGAGCTAAACGATGTTATTGCATTGGCCGGAATGTCCCCGGGCGCGGTGGCGGTAAATGCAGCAGTGGGTGTTGGTTATGAAGCGGCGGGCATAGGCGGTGTTTTTGCTGCTGTTACAGGCATAATGCTGCCCTGCGCGTTAATTGTTATTACTGTCGCTGCCTGTTTTTTTAAGATATATAACAATCACTTTGTTCAAGCGGCTTTATACGGCCTTCGCCCGGTTATAACGGGTATAGTATTATATGCGGCAATAAGGCTTGCGGGAAGTGAAGGGATTCTGCTTTCCGCCGGTGGGGATACCATTAATAATGGGCTTTACATATCAATCAGCCGCGCTCTGTTTGAAGTCAAAAGCATAGCATTAGCAGCAATATCTTTTATACTGCTGACTAAAACAAAAATTCATCCAATTTATCTTATCCTGGCCTCAGGTATAGCAGGAATATTCTTATTCTAACAGTTAAAATTAAATTATGAAATAATATCGTGCTATTTCAGATAGTGGTCTAACACCATCGAACCGGCGCCTGCCATTACGGCATCCTCCCCAAAACAGCCCATGCTTAATATATTATTCCTTCCAATTTCATGTTCAAATATATTGCATGCCAAATCAAAAAGCTTCCTGCATTTTCGGATTAACACTCCGCCTACAACTATAATATCAGGCCGTAAAAGGTTGTTGACATTTATAAGTCCTGCCGCCAGGTAAGATGCTGTTCTTTGAATAATTTTATTTGCAAGCGGGTCGTCCATTGCTGCGGCTTCGCAAAACATATCAAAGGTAAGAGACGATAAATCAAAATCAATTTTCTCAAGTATTACTGAAGATTTGCCGTGTTTAATTTCCGAAATGAATTCGTCTAAAATGGCCGTAAAAGAAACATATGATTCAATACATCCTTTTTTTCCGCAAGAGCATTCATGCCCATCTAATTTTACTGTCATATGCCCAAAAGTTTCATTTCTTCCCCTATGTGGAATATATAATTTACCATTTATTATCATACCCAGGCGTAAGCCGACGCCGCAGATAACATATACAAGGTGTTCCATACCGACCCCGCAGCCTTTTTGGAATTCGGCAACCGCTCCCAGATCTACTCCGTCTTCTACCCAGGTTGGCAAGCCGGTTTTCTGCTCAAGTATATTTTTAATTGATATATTTTCCCATCCGGTGGCCGAAAAACTAACAGGATTCATCATAATACCTTTTTCTCTGTCAATCGGCCCGACAGCTCCGACTCCTATTCCCAACAGCTTGTCTTTTGAAACTTCCTTTGTATAGTTGTTTATCCACTCAATAATTCTGTCCATAGCAATTTCCGGAGTTATATTAGAATACATCCCAAATGTATGCGACTTCAGAATATCCATTGCCGCGTTCATTAACGCAATCCTTGAAAAGGTTCTCGATATTTCCACACCAATAATATATCCCGCCTCAGGATGAATACTGTATAACGCGGGTTTTCTTCCCATCGCCGTATCAAGTGTTTGCGTGACCTGGATCAGACCGTTCGCTTCTAACTGATTCATAATTCTAACCAGCGTTGACATGGTAAAGCCTGTTCTGTCAATAATCTGAGAGCGTGTAACAGTATTATGGCGTTTGATAATATTAAGTATTTCCTTGCTGCGTTTTGCAGTTATCCGATCATTTTCATAAAGGCTTTTTAACATTGCTTCACCTGTGTTTAAATTTTACTCATATTATACCATTTTTTACGTGCACGTAAAACAGTGGGTCAGGATTGAATAAAAACAACAGCAACAATTTTGCAGGAAAAAGAAGGAATTAAAAAATATTTGTCGAATAACTATACTATGGCATATATGAGCGGAACACATCATTCTTTTAACGATAGAGAATACAGGCAGTTTATGTAATAAAACAGGCACTCCTTAATTATAGTATAATTATGTAGTATGAAGGGGAGAAAAAATGCATATATGTATCGAAATGTCCGGAGAGAATAATATTATTCTTCCAATTCACTACAACCATATAGTTCAGGCTTTTATATACAAGACAATTGATAAAGAACTTGCGGATTTTTTACATAATGAAGGTTATGGAGACGACAGGAAGTTTCGTCTGTTTTGTTTTTCAAATCTTTCAGGCAAGGCTAAAATAGAAAGCAATAGGGGCAATATTATATTTGAACCTCCTGTTTTTCTTGAAGTTGCGTCTCCCGACAGCAAATTTTGCGAATCTTTTGCAAATAAAATATTAAAAAAAGCTATCAGGCTTAAGTCAAATTCACTTGAGATTGCGAGTATAAAAGTAGACAGGCAGGATGTAATAAAAGAAGATATCACGATAAACACATTATCTCCGATAACGGTATACAGTACGCTTAAAAGACCCGATGACAGCAAATACACATGTTATTTCCAGCCCGGTGAAGATGATTTCAGCAGAATAGCGGATGAAAACCTTAGAAAGAAGTACAGGGCTTTTACAGGAATGGAACCGCCGGATGGGAAAGTCAGTTTTACGCCGCTGCTTCAACCGCGGCTTCATATTGTTATATATAAAGGGTTTGTTATAAAAGGGTATACCGGAAAGTTAAGGCTGAAAGGCCCTCGCGAATTGCTCCAGATGGCTGTTGATGCAGGGCTTGGAAGCAAAAACAGCCAGGGCTTTGGTTGTATAAAAATGGTATGAGCGTTTGAG
>JAAYBO010000056.1 GCA_012730095.1 Clostridiaceae bacterium | reverse complement strand
TTTTTTCATAAAAACCTTTTTTCGTTGTATTTACAACAGACTTAATATATTTAATATAGTAAACTTGGACCATAGAGTCAATATAAAAAAGGAAAGAGGTGTAATAAATGATTCGTAAAATAATAAAGATTGATGAAGATAAGTGTAATGGCTGCGGGCTGTGTGCAGAGGCCTGCCACGAAGGAGCTATAGGAATGGTGGACGGAAAAGCTAAGCTTCTACGTGACGATTACTGTGACGGTTTGGGAGATTGCCTGCCGGTTTGCCCAACCGGTGCTATCAGTTTTGAAGTACGCGAAGCGGCCGAGTATGACGAAGCAGCGGTTAAGAGGAACCAACTGAAAAAACAGGCTGCAGCTATGCCTTGCGGATGCCCGGGAACAAACATAAAAGCTATCCGGAGGGATATACAAAAAGGCACTCGTAATGACACCGCAGAAAATGTAAGCCATCTTTCGCAGTGGCCTGTTCAGATTAAACTTGTACCGGTTAACGCACCATATTTTAACAACGCAAATCTGTTAATTGCCGCCGATTGTACCGCATATGCCCATGGTGATTTCCATAACAGGTTCATGAGAAACAAAATAACACTAATTGGCTGCCCTAAGCTGGATGAAGGTGATTACAGCAAAAAGTTAACAGAGATAATAAAAAATAACAATATAAAGAGCGTAACTGTTGTACGTATGGAAGTCCCATGCTGCGGGGGCATTGAAAACGCAGTAAAAAGGGCTTTGAAAGACAGCGGCAAATTCATACCGTGGCAGGTAGTAACAATTTCAACGGACGGAGAAATTCTGGACTGATAATTGTTCCATATCGGCGGGTTAAATCATGATTGTCTTCAATAATTTCGAAATTTGGTATTTATCCGGACTCCGCTTTTTTACACTATTGTACAATAACCGAAAGCAATCTTATTGTACAATAGTTTTTATTATACAGAAAAAAAGCACCATCTTAAGAATATTCGTTACCGTTAAACAGGTTATAACCATTGCTGTTTTCTGTTTATTTCATTTTGCTGTAATATCCCACCTTTCCTGGTATAATAATATAAAAAAGATTATACCGGCATTATTAACGCAGGAAAGGGGATGGATGCAATGCTGGAAGTTCCGATTCAAAATCAAAAATGGATTGATTCCGTTTGGGGGAAGATAACAGCTAAGATGGATTACGTTGCCGAAAATACAGGGGAGAAAATACCCTATACTACTGTAAACGGCAGATATGACGACAAATTCGCACAAGACCCCGCCTGGTGGACTAACGGTTTTTGGCCGGGAATATTATGGCTGATGTATATGGGAACGCATAATGACAAATATAAGGAAATAGCTGAAAAAGCCGAGATTCGATTGGACAGCGTGCTTTACGGACTTGATGGGAGCTTTGAAGGCCTGCACCACGATGTCGGTTTTATGTGGCTGTTGTCGAGTGTGGCAAATTACAAAATTACAGGTAACCCCCAGTCCAGGATAAGGGGCTTAATCGCCGCAAATCATTTAGCCTCCAGATTCAATATCAAGGGAGGCTTTATTACCGCTTGGAACGGTAAAAATTGTGAAGGGTGGTCGATAATAGATACAATGATGAATATACCATTGCTGTATTGGGCATCAAAGGAAACAGGCTACAGCCGTTTTAGAGACATAGCGCAGGCCCATGCGGACAAGACTGCAGAGAATGTTATTCGCGCCGATGGCTCGGCGGTTCACATAATCGAATACGATCTCGAAACGGGAGAAGTAGTGAAAACATACGGCGGACAGGGATATGGAACAGGCTCCTCGTGGTCGAGAGGTCAAAGCTGGGCAATATATGGATTTGCCCTGTCTTTTTTACATACAAAAAACCCCCTTTATCTTGAAACAGCAAAAAAAGCAGCGCACTATTTTGCCTCCTGTATTCAGGACAGTTACATTCCGGCTGTGGATTTCAGAAGCCCCGCCGAACCGTTGTATATAGATACTACGGCCGGTGCTATCGCTGCGTCCGGAATGATTGAGATTTCAAGACATGTGCCCGATTTCGAAAAAAAGATATACTTAGACACGGCTATGAAAATATTAAAAGCACTGGAAAAAGAGCAATGTAACTGGACGGACAAAACAGATTCCATCTTGCAGAATGGTTCGGAATCATACAGCGGCGGAATACATAAAAGTATTATTTATGGCGACTTCTTTTTTATCGAGTCTATTTTAAAACTGAAAAAAGCTGGCATCTGCTTATGGTAGAAATTTGTTACTGTTCAGATATTACTTTTGAACTATTGTACGATAGTTCTTCATTAGGCCGAACAGTAACAGAAATTCTGCCATAAATGAGCATGCAGTGCTATAGCTTGAAAAAAACGGCGGATTAAGTTAGTATATAGAGAGAATTATTTTCTATGCAATGTTAAGCCCTGTGTAAATGATTATATATGAGGATATCATAAAATATATATTGTTCGGAGAAACCGGCCGCGGGTGCTTTAACAGCAGCATATATACGGGAGGATTCATTGTGAAACGCGGAAAGTATTACATTACCACACCTATATATTATCCAAGCGGGAAGCTCCATATCGGGCATTCCTATACAACGGTTGCGGCAGACACTATGGCAAGATACAAAAGACTTCAGGGTTATGATGTAATGTTCTTAACCGGAACAGACGAGCATGGTCAGAAAATACAGCGTGTTGCCGAGCAGGAAGGTGTAACGCCGAAAGAATATGTTGATCGCATAGTTGATGGAATAAAGAGTTTATGGTCTTTGATGAAAATAACTAACGACAAATTTATCCGCACCACCGATCAGGAACATGTTAAAGCTGTTCAGAAAATATTTAAAAAACTTTATGATCAGGGCGACATTTATAAAAGTGAGTATGAAGGCTGGTACTGCACACCTTGCGAATCATTCTGGACCGAAACCCAGCTTGTTGACGGTAAATGCCCCGACTGCGGCAGGGAAGTTGAACTGACTAAAGAGGAAAGTTATTTTTTCCGTCTTTCAAAATATCAGGATCGCCTCATTCGCCACCTTGATG
>JAAYBO010000055.1 GCA_012730095.1 Clostridiaceae bacterium | reverse complement strand
TCTTGATGTTTTCAGCGGTTTCCTTGTCAGCGTTTTCTCTGCTTGAGCCAAGTACTCCTCCGAACAGTGTAATTGCAGTAGCTGCGATTACCGCCATTATGAGTATTGCAACAAGCAGCTCGACCAGCGAGAAACCCTTGTTTTGTTTCAACATTTTTTTCATAAGAAATACCTCCAATAAAATAATTTTATTATTTAAGCATTAAATGCTTACAGACTATTAATATTAAAGCTTAATATTTTAATAAAAAAACTGTGATTACGTAACCTTCCAGGTATCAATGGTGTTATCGGTCAGGTTTGAAAATACGCACGAATTAGTATTAATAGTTGCCTATATTCTGGTACACGCTCAGCATCGGATACAGTACGCTGAATATTATAAACGCGACTACTCCGCCAAGTCCTATCATTATCAGAGGCTCTATGAATGTCATAAGCTTTTGGATCTTTTCTCCGGTTTGGTCTTCGTAAAAGTTAGCTGCTTTCTCAAGCGTTTCATCAAGGTTTCCGGCTTCTTCTCCGGTTTTAAGCATTGACACTATCAGCGGCGGGAAGTACTGCATTTCGGTGATTGACTGCGTTAATGATCTTCCCTGTTTAACGCTTTCTATCGCTTTATCCATTTTTTCAATAAGTATTGAATTGTTAAGCACCCGTCTTGTAATCTCAAGGGACTCAAGCATCAACACACCGCTTGACAAAAGTGTTCCAAGAGCCCTGCTGAGCCTGGCCGTCATCATAGTTTTAATAACATCGGTGACAATCGGAAATTTTAACATTATTTTATCCAGCAAGTTTTTCCCCTTATCAGTTTTTGACATCATTTTTATCCCAATTATGAGCACTACTAACGCAAATAGTACTAAATACCAATACGTGGTAAAAAAATTACTCATATTAAGCATTATCTGCGTCAACTTCGGCAGTTCAACATTCATTCCTAACAGGGCTTCACCAAACGTGGGGATAACCTTAACAACCATAATAACGACAACCAAAACGGCGATAACAAAAACTATTATGGGATAGGTCATCGCTGCTTTCAGCTTTTGCATTTGTTTGTGCTCTTTCTCAAAATGCTCGGCCATCCTTGTGAACACCCTGTCCAATTGCCCGCTGACTTCCCCTGCCTCGACCATGCTCAGCAAAATCGGCGGGAAGATATCCGGAAAACTGTGCATAACACTTGACAATGAAATACCCTTTTGTATATTGTTGTATATGTCATTTAAGCAGTCCTTAAGTGTCGGATTCACAGTCTGGTCTCTTAGAACATCCAGTGCGCCGGCTATTGATATACCTGCTTCAAGCATTATTGAAAACTGGCGGCAAAACTGAGCCAAATCAGCGATTTTAACCTTTTTCCTGAAAATACTGATCTGGGATACATCGGTAACAAATGTCTTTTCAATAATTTCAACAGGCTTGTACCCATGCTTATTGAAAAGATCAAGCAGCACTTCCTTGCTGTTTACCTTTGTTTCTCCGGAAAATATCTCGCCTTCACTGTTTTTAACTTTATAAGTATATACCGGCATAGAATCCTCCTGTTACAAGGCAACGCCCAAAGCATTTACCAGGTAGTTAAGCCTGCCCTTGTCAAGATTTTGGCTAAACTCAAGTCCGCCAATTTTAGCTACATTTATCCTGTATGCAGGCATCCCAAGTCTTTCTTCAAAATATTCCTCAATACCTTTCATCTGCGAGCCTCCGCCTATAAGGAATATTTTGCTCGGGTGCTCTCCGTTGCATCTTGTGAGGTAAAAATCGATGCACATCTTAATGTCTTTAATAAGTGAATCCATTACCCTCATTGCAGCTTTAGAGCAAAGGTACTCGTTGCACGGCGTCATTATCGTTGACAGGCCGTACATCTTTTTGTATAATTCGGCTTTCTGCATTTCATTAGGCTGCAATTGGAGTTCTTTGTAAATTTCTTCATCAATCTTGCTGCTCCCTTTTAAGATAACGCGATTGAATTCGGGAGTTTTATCTTTAAGTATATTTATGATCGTTGTTTCTGAACCAAGGTCAAAAACAATGCAGGTGTTGTTTTTATGTTTCGAGTATTTAAGCCTTTTCGCTGTACTTTCTTCCCCTGTGTCAATATTAAGCTTGAAGAATTTTGAAACGCTGTTAGATGGAATATCAACGGCAATCGGCTTTAAACGCAGTTCCTTCAAAATACTGATATAGTTATCAATGATTTTTTTCGATACTACGGTAACAAAAACCTTTATTTTTTCCTGTCCGTCCACAATCGTATTCCCAAGAAGTTTATAGTCTATCCTGTTTGAATTCATATCCACAGGAATGGTATCCCGTATTTCCTCCCAAATTTTCTTGTCAACTTCACTTTCGGGAACCTTATCAATCATTATCACCCTTGATATGATATTCGTACCCGACATTACAATCTTTGCTTCCTTAATATTAATATTGTGTTCCTTAATAACCCTGCTAATTTCTGCAACAACAGCATCTTTATCTTTAATAGCGCCATTTTTAATACATCCCTTTGGCGTATCTCCGATACCATAGTTAACAACAGATAATAGATTGTGTTTATTCTTTTTAACCTGAACAATCTTCATATATCGGAAACCTATATCTATTGTTATAAAGCTGTTTGAGAATATATCAACCACTGCCATATCAAAAACCTCACTTCCCCTTCTTCAATTTAGCGCTATTAATTTTTTCAGTGCCGCAGGTTCCATTGAATACTGGCATGCATTTTCATAAGAAATAATGCCCTGTTTGTATAATGAAGCAATGCAGCTGTCCATTGAATGCATTCCATATTCACTTCCCGTGTGTATACTGCTGTTTATCTGTACAGTCCTTGATTCCCTTATCATATTCGATATTGCCGGGGTTACAATCATTACCTCGGTGGCAACAATTCTCCCTGTATTATCGCTTCGTTTAATTAACTGCTGTGAAACAATACCCTGAAGCACGGTTGACAGCTGGCTGCGCACTTGTCCCTGCTGATGCGGGGGAAAAACATCAATAATTCTATCGATTGTTTTTGCGGCTCCAAGTGTGTGCAGCGTTGATAAAACAAGATGTCCGGTTTCCGCAGCGGTCAGCGCTATAGAGATTGTTTCCTGGTCTCTCATCTCACCAATTAAAATTACGTCCGGGTCCTCTCTTAATGCCGCCCTTAATGCATTACTATAGGTTTTTGTGTCTTCGCCTATTTCCCTTTGATTGATTATGCTTCTGCTGTGTTTATGTAAATACTCAATAGGATCCTCAATCGTTATAATATGGCATCTTCTCTCGGTGTTAATGTGGTTTATCATTGCAGCCAGCGTTGTGGACTTACCGCTTCCTGTTGGCCCTGTTACGATAATAAGTCCCCTTTGTTTTTCAGCTAACGAATAAAGTATATCTGGCAACGCTAACTGGCTAAGCTCCGGTACTTTTACCGGGATAATTCTGAATGCTATCGAATAAGAACCCCTTTGCCTGAAAGCGTTAACCCTGAATCTTCCCATTCCCGAAAGCGTGTATGCAAAATCTACTTCTCCTTCCGCTTCAAGAATCTCTAATTGGTCCTTTGTTAGGACCTGTTCAACTAATTCGCGGCTGTCTTCTTTATTTAATACATAATCGTCGATATAATACAGCGAACCAAATCTTCTTATTACAACCGGTACGCCGACACATATATGAAGATCCGAAGCTTCCATTTCAACAGCTTTCTGCAAATACTCGTCAATTCTCAACATTGGCATCTCCCTACTCATTTACTGAAATTACGCTCATCATTTCCTCAAGGGATGTAACACCTGTCAATATAAGCCTTGTACAACTGTCCGAAAGTGTTTTCATGCCATTTTTCAAAGCAAGCTGGCGTAATGTTTCAACCGACGCATTTTGTGAAATTAAATCTCTCGTTTCACTGTTTATTGTGAGTATTTCATAAGCCGCAATTCTGCCCTTATATCCGGAACCATTGCACTCCGGACATCCGACAGGCTTATAAAGCTTAGTTTCTTCATTAAGCTTCAATATTTTCATTTCATGTTCTCTCGCGATGTACTCTTCCTTACATTTTGCGCATAATCTTCTGACAAGCCTCTGTGCGAGTACTCCCACAAGAGATGAGGCTATCAGGAACGGTTCAACCCCCATATCTATCAATCTATCAATAGAACTGACCGAGTCATTTGTGTGCAGCGTGCTTAAAACAAGGTGGCCGGTAATAGCAGCGCGTATTGCTATCTCAGCGGTTTCCCTGTCACGAATCTCACCGACCATGATAATATCCGGATCCTGTCGTAAAAATGCACGTAACGCACTGGCAAACGTCAATCCGGCCTTTACATTAACCTGAACCTGGTTTACTCCTCTGACTGTCGCCTCTACCGGATCCTCGACAGTCATTATATTAACGTTCGGTTTGCATAGTTCACGTAATGCGGTATACAATGTAGTTGACTTACCGCTTCCGGTCGGGCCTGTAACAAGTACAATTCCGTGAGGGTGAGATAATATGCTGTCAAATTTGACGAGGTCGTCATCAAAGAAGCCAAGCTCATTTTTCGCTTTATTAAAACCTTCCTTGTCCAACACCCTGATAACAACTTTTTCGCCAAACATTGTCGGAAGTGTTGAAACACGGAAATCGTAATTCTTATTATTAATCTTCAGCGCTATTCGGCCATCCTGCGGAATTCTTTTTTCCGCTATATTCAAACCGCTTATTATTTTAATCCTTGCTACAAGTATTTGCTGTATTTTTTTATCCTGCTTCATTACCTCAACCAGCCGTCCGTCAATTCTGAAACGCACCATTACGCAGTCTTCATAAGCCTCAATATGAATATCACTCGCTCCCTTGTCAATGGCGCTTTTAAATATCATGTTTACAAGCCTGACAATCGGAGCATTTTCCACATCGCTTATATTTATTGTTTTTTCAACCTGTTCCTCTTTTTTGACCTCTATTTCAATTTCTTCTTTAACTTTTTCAATTTCATTTTCAAAGTCAATTTCCTCAATTTCCTCTTCTTCAGGCTCCGGTATGGCTTCCTGCTTGTAATAGATTTCAAGCTTTTCAATAATAAGATCGCTGTCGGCAAGCATCGGTTTTATTTCATAACCGGTTGCAAGCCTAAGATCATCTATCGCGAAAATATTTACCGGATCGCTCATAGCAACGTGTAAGAATTCGTTTTCGACTTTTACCGGTATAAGGGTATATGAATGAGCAAGCTTTCTGTCAACAAGCCTTATAATATCTTCAGCGATCTCAACATCGGTCAGGTCAAAATATTTAATTCCGGTTTGTTCTTCCAAAGCACTGAATAACTGCTCTTTATTTATAAATCCTTCCTGAACCAAAATTGAGCCCAGCGGCATATCCTTATTCTTTTTCTGGATTTCAAGGGCGTTTTCAAGTTGATTTTCATCTATTATATTTTGAGAAATGAGAATATTACCAAGTTTTTCTTTAAAGACAGTTGGGCTGCCGCTTTTCTTTTCTTTTTCTTCTTTTTCGGGAACAGCCTTACTGACGACAGTTTCTTCCTGTTTTTGTTTATAAAAAACTTCGTCCATTTTCTGCAGCAGCTTCTCGGGATCGACCAAAACCGGTTTTATATCCAGGCTTGTTATTAAAGCTGCGCTGTCTATGGCGAATATATTTTTTGGATCTTTCATTGCTAGAACCAATTCATTGTCATTCTTTTCAAGCGCAAGCATCTCAAACTTTCTTGATATCTTTTCACCAAGCAAATATGGTATGCTTTTGTCCTGGAATGAATACAAGGAAAGATCAATATACTCTGCATCTTCAGTTTCAGTTGAAAATGGCACTGGTTCCTTAGTTTCTTTTTCTACTGCAATAAACATTTTTTCTCCCACCTAAAATAACTTCATGAAAAATATTCTGCGACACTTATACATTTATTATAGTTTCGT
>JAAYBO010000054.1 GCA_012730095.1 Clostridiaceae bacterium | reverse complement strand
CTTTGCCCCGTCGGCGGCCAGGATTTGGCTGAAATAATTGCGGGCATTATGGGTAAAGAAGCCGCTGACTGTGAGAAATACATTGCCCGCGTAATGTGCAAAGGTACATGGGATAACGTTTCGATAAAATATGATTATGACGGTATTATTGATTGCCGGGCAGCTGCAGATATGGCGGGAGGACCGTCTTCCTGTATCTATGGCTGTGAGGGAATGGGAAGCTGTGTTAAGGTATGCCCTTTTGGTGCGATAGAAATGGAAAATGGCCTTGCCCGCATTATTGAGGAAAAATGCGCGGGCTGCGGCAAATGCGTTGCCGAGTGCCCAAAGGGTATAATCAAAATGGTCCCTGTTAGATCCGAGTATTCGGTTAACTGCAGTAACCATGAAAAAGGCGGCATAGCGCGTAAAAATTGCAAGGTTGCATGTATAGCCTGCCAGAGGTGTGTTAAGGAATGCCCGGAAAACGCAATAACAATTGATAATTTCTGTGCGGTTATTGATCCCAATAAATGCGTTAACTGCGGAAAGTGTATTTTGGTATGTCCTACGGGAGCAATCGGCAAATACGCCGGATATCATTAAAAGTCCGGTAACCCATCTTTTGCATTGTTAAAATAAATATCCCCCACCTGTTAAGATGTGGGGGATATTTTTAAGCCTCGTTATATATATAGGCGGTGGGCTTTAAATTTTAAACAGAGAAACAGCGTTTTCAAGTTCTTTGGCCATTTGGTTCATTTCCTTTGAAAGGTTTGTTAAAACTTCCGCACTGGCCATCTGTTCTTCCGTACTGGCAGATACTTCTTCGGATGTAGCGGCCGCTTCTTCGGATACCGCGGAGATGTTTTCCATCGAAGACAGGGTTTTTTCCTTCAGTGTAAGCATATTGGCAACCGAATTTTCCATCTCCTTCATATGTGAAGTAATTTCTTTCATTGAACCTGATATAGTGTTGAACGCTGAGTCAGTTTGTTCAACAGCAAGCATTTGTTCATTGATAATTTCACTTGAATTATTTGCTTCCGATACGGCATGCTCTGTTTTATTGTTTATAGTGTTTATAATATTATTGATCATTATTGATGCTTCTTTTGATTGATCGGCAAGCTTTTTAACTTCCTCAGCAACAACTGCGAACCCACGGCCGGCTTCTCCAGCGCGAGCGGCTTCGATAGCTGCGTTCAGTGAAAGCAAATTGGTTTGTTCCGCTATGCCGACAATAAGTTTTACGATTTTCCTTATTTCTTTCATATCGGTATTAAGACTGTTTATTTCATCAACAATTTTTTGAGACGCTGTTCTGGTTTCCTCCGCTTTATGATTCAGGGTTTTCACGGTGTCAATGGCGTCGATGCTGATTTTTTCGGTGTTTGATATCAATGATGAAATAGTCGACAGATCGCTTATTGCCTTATTTATGCCGTTGGAAAGGTCATTCATGTAATTAACACTCTGAGATACCTCCTCCGCTTGCTCCGAAGAGCCTTTTGCCACTTCCTGGAGCGTTAAGGCAATTTGTTCGGATGAAGTATATGTTTGTTCAGAAGAGGCGGAGATTCTTTCAGAGCTGTTTAGAACATTCTCAACCGACAACTGGACTTTTTGAATCAAATTCTTAATATTTTGTATCATATCATCATAATTCGAAATGACCTCGCCAATTTCATCTCTGGATTTATCGGTAACCACCTCGGTCAGATCACCCTGTTTTGCCTTTCTCATAAGGTTAACAAGCTTTGATAACGGATTTGAAATACTGCCTGATATTGCAAATGCAAGAATTATTGACAGCAGTAAACCTACGACCGCTATTAATATAATCTGCTTTCCAATCACATTTGACGCGGTGTAAAAAAAGCTGTAAGGTGTGATTGTTACCACATAGAAAGGTGTTTTATCTATTTTATAGTAATTGCATTCAGATTCACCGTTGATATTAATTTTAAAAGAAGATGACTTTAAATCCGATTCATAATATTCGTTTATTTTTTCTATTAGCGGTTCATACGGGTATATAGACCCCCTGGCTATATCATCCCGGTTTGAATATAATACCTGTCCTTGATCTGTGATAAAAAGCAAGTCTACTGATTGGCCAAGCTCAAGTGTACTAAAATGTGAGTTTATTGACTCAGGTTTTATTGAAATAAACAGATTGCCTAAATCTGCACCTGAGTTAATGTTTTTTCCTTTCCTGGCGTATGCTGCTTTTCCCGATTCATCAATATACCATTTATAGTTTTCGGGTTCTTCCGAAAATATGACATTCAGTTCGTCATATGGTATACCAAAATCTTTTGCTCCGACATATATAGGAGAATCCCCTGACGCGGGATAAAAGATCATGTCCGCGATTGAGTTGTTTTGCGATGTTCTGTAGGTCATATCCCGCGAAATATCATTATGTAGGGTTATTCTGTCATATATTTCCAGGTTGGAATAATTTGTAAAATTATCCTGGACTATCGAAGAGAATATAAAACTATTTGCATCCTCCATGCTCTTTGACAATTCAATGTTTATATTAGAACCAAACTGGGTTACAACCTGATCCGTATATTGCTTTATGACATTTGTCAGAACATTT
>JAAYBO010000006.1 GCA_012730095.1 Clostridiaceae bacterium | reverse complement strand
GCTTTGCGTTTTGTATATTTTCGTCCAGCGGTCTCCATATCCCGGGTCGCTCATTAACCCGCTCCACATTTACCTGTAAGCAGTATAGCGCTGGAGCATGCCGCCCGTCGTCACCGAAAGCACCCGAATCACCCGCTGTTTTATGGTGTAATTTCCGCGGGTCCTGCTTCGGGTGTTTCGTTTCTTAGGGTAAAAAGCGGTATGGAAAATTCCTATTCTCTATTGCATAAGGGGGTTGTTTTCTTTATAATCATTATATGGCTGTTTTACGGAAAGCCGGGTGGCTTTCCTATTTTATTAAATAGGTACTATCATCCATAGAGGCAGGGGACATCTTCTGCCTCATTATTAAGAGGTGAAATCAGAGGTATGCGGGGAGAACGAAGGATAAACATTTTTGTCGGGCTTTTTATTATTATAATAGCCGTTTCAGGCATAGTATTTTTATTATTCCAATTATTTGATGATCCTTCCGCCGATAGCGGCAATAAAACAGCTTTAAATACTCCTGCTCCGACACCGGTTGGTGAAGAACAACCACAAACGAGTACGCCGGTAATTTCACCGACTCCTGCCGGTGAACAACCGCTGACCCCTGATGAGGAACAAACACCGACTCCCGTACCGGAACCTAAAGAACATGTTCCTGTAAAAGGCCTGTATCTAACCACTAATACTGTAGGCACTCCACAGAGACTCCAGCATTATGTTGATTTGGCAAACAAAACAGAAATTAATGCATATGTAATTGATATAAAAGATGATAATGGAATAATATGTTACGAAACTAACGTTCCGCTCGCCGTCAAACACGGTGTGTGGGAAAAGAAATATGATGTAAAAGAAGTTTTGCGTTTACTGCATGATAATGGGATTAGGGCTATAGGCAGGATAGTATGCTTCAGTGATCCGGAAATGCCTTTGAAAGAGCCGGATTTATCTTTAAAAAATCCGAACGGGACTGTTTTCAAGGTACCATATTATAACTCCCATCTTGCATGGCTTGATCCGTCAAGCAAAGAGGCGTGGCAGTATTTGATTGACATCGCGAAAGAGGCTTCTGAACTTGGGTTTGATGAAATACAGTATGATTATGTCCGCTTTCCGGAAACAACGAATTTTAAATATGACATGAGTTATCTGGAACGGGAAAAAAGCGAGTATATAAACGATTTTATGCAGGAGTCTATAGATCAGCTTCCCGGTGTTATTTTTTCGGCGGATATCTTCGGCAGCATATGCCTGCAGAGCAAAGATGCCGGTGGAATAGGCCAGACCCTTGAAACAATAAGCGAGATATTTGATTACATATCACCTATGATATATCCGTCGCATTTCGCCAACGACAGTACTACTCATTACTCAGGTAATGGAGTGGGAACAAATATAAACGGGGTGCTGTACCCAAAACCCGATTTCGAACCGTATAACGTAATATACAATAGTCTTATAATAACAAAAAGCAGGCTTGAAAAAGCGGATTTGGATATAAAGGTAAGGCCTTATTTGCAGGGTTTCACTGCAAATACGTATCTTGAAGAAGGATACTATATGGAATATGGGGTAGAGCAATACAGAGATCAGATTAAGGCTGTTTATGATGCCGGATACTCCGAATGGCTTTTCTGGAATTCAAGGAACACTTATGTCGAAGAGGCTTTTTTACCGGAGTAGACATTTATTAAAGTATGCCGGTGCATAATTTTATTGGAGGTTTACAGTTGATGAGTAATGATAAAAACGGAAATACAGATGAAATAAAAAATACTAACGCAAAAGATGCTCAGGTAAGCGGGAGCGTACAAGAAAATGGAAATAAAAAACCTGCTTTAACGATTATTTTGACGATTGCGGTTGTATTATCTTTATCACTGTTAGGTTATTATGCATGGAAAACAGGGAAGAATTCTTTAAACCCGGGTGATGAGCCGCAGGATTACGCATCACTTTCTCCGACGTCTGTTCCGACAAATGCCCCGACGGCTGCACCGATTTCAACACCAACTATAGTTCCGACGCAGGAACCGTCACCGACGCCGGAACCTACGGTTACGCCAAAGCCCACGCCGGTTCCAAAGCTACATTTCGAACCGGTAAAGGCATTGTATTTACCTCCGGGTTCAGTTCAGAACAGTGAAAAAATAGATCATTATATAGAACTGGCGAACCGTACCGAAATTAACGCATATGTCATTGATATAAAAGGTGATGACGGCAGGATTATGTACAAATCGGAAATAGATATTGTAAAAGATGCCGGCATATACACGAAGTATTTAGATCTTTCGAAGCTGATAAAAAAGTTCCATGATAATAATATCCGTGTTATTGGCCGTCTGGTTACGTTTAAGGATACAAAAATGGGTGCATACAAGCCTGAATGGGCGATACGGAAAAATGGTGAAATATTCAAACAACCCGAAACGAATGGATATTCCCATTGGCTCGATGCTACAAACCGGGATACATGGGAATATATTGCCGATATCGTCGAAGAAGTCATAAGCTTTGGTATTGACGAAATACAATTTGATTATGTCAGATTTCCTGAAACATCGCTTTATGAATATGATTTGGCTGACCTTGATCAGGGCAGGGAACGACATGAATATATTGAAGAGTTTATAGCATATGTACGCAACAGGGTCCCCGAAGGAACGATACTGTCGGCAGATATATTCGGCATGCCCATGATTTCATCAAGAGATTACGGAGAAATAGGGCAGACACTTGAAACAATCGGAAAGGATCTTGATTACATTTCACCAATGATTTATCCATCACACTATGCTAACGACGCGCCGCGCGGTGTAATGTCCAACAAGGTTGGGCAGGTGATTAACGGAATAAAGTTCACGCATCCCGATCTTAAGCCTTATGATATAGTATACAATACACTTATTGTAGGTAAAAAGAGGATTGAAGCCGTCGAAGGTTATAACCTGAAATGCCGCCCGTATATTCAGGGGTTTACGGCCTCCTATCTGCCTGACGGTTACTGGATGGAATATGGCGCCGAACAGTATCGTGCCCAAATTAAAGCGGTATATGACGCCGGGTATGAAGAATGGATATTCTGGAACGCAAGAAGCGAATATGTTGAAGAAGCGTTTTTGCCTGAGGGACAAGAATAAGCTGTTAGTCAGCTGATTTCGGCACACTGTTGCTCTTTTGCCTTGTTAGATTCGAAAGGATGATTTTGATGAGTATTATTGAGGCCATAATACTGGGGATAGTTCAAGGTTTTACCGAATTTCTTCCGGTAAGCAGTTCGGGCATCTTGTTTTGCTGCAAAGGATATTCAATGTGGAAGAGGGTGCTCTTAGTTTTAGCATAGCACTTCATTTTGCAACCCTAATCGCGGTGGTGGTTGTCTACCGGAACAAAATATTTTCAATGCTTCGCAACCCATTCTCAAAACTGCCGGTATATATTGTCATCGGAACAATCCCCATAGCAATAATAGGGTTGCTGTTCCATGATTTGATAGAATCATTATTCGAAACCGGTGCTACACTTGGAGTCGGTTTTATTTTTACCGGGCTTATTTTAATGTATGCAGAAAGCGCAGGTAGAAAGAACAGGGAAATTGAAGATATGAAGGTTAAGGATCCGTTAATTATTGGAACGGCTCAGGCAATAGCGATGCTGCCGGCGGTGTCCCGCTCGGGAATGACTATATCCGGCGCCCTGATGTTAGGGATCGAACGGAAAACTGCCGCGGATTATGCTTTCCTGCTGTCGATACCGGCCATACTTGCGGCAGTGGCTAAAGATTTATACAAAGTAATTAAAACAGGGGAAAGCTCACTAACTGCAGTCGGTACCCTGCCTGTGGCACTTGGAATGCTTTTTGCCGCAATATCAGGTTTTATAGCGGTTAAAGCGATGATAAACCTTGTACAAAAGGGCAGGCTTCGCTATTTTTCATACTACCTTTGGGGACTTGGCGCTTTAGTCTTATTGGATCAGCTTGTTTTGCACGTGTTCTTTTAGTATGCTCACCCATGTCCATCAACATATTGTTTCATTTCACTACGCTGTGCCCGCAAATGTATCTTTGTGTACACTGCTAAGAACCGTATGCTTTTTACGGGATGTATTTCAATAGGTATTTAGTCCTACAAATAAAGACCATGGTCCTATGGGATATTATATGAGATTTTGATAAGATAGAGGGGAACATTAGCATTTCTCCTGTTTTTATTTTAGAGCTTTATGCTCTCTTTTTTTTTACCTGATGTCACCTTGCATAAATGCTCATTTTAAAGTACAATCGTCTTTGGAATTTGACATTTTCGGAGGGAATATTGAAAGATATAATTTTGCTTGGAATCGAATCAAGCTGCGATGAGACAGCCGCAGCTGTTGTAGTGAACGGACGGAAAGTATTGTCTAATATTATTGCTACACAGGTTAAGCTTCATGCGGAATACGGCGGAGTTGTACCGGAAATAGCATCAAGAAAGCATGTGGAATCAGTAATTCCGGTAATAGACAAAGCAATAAAAGATGCCGGAATAACACTTAATGATGTTGATGCCATTTCAGTTACTTATGGCCCAGGGCTCGTTGGTGCGCTTCTTGTGGGGATATCGGCTGCCAAAGCTATAGCCTTTTCACTGGGAAAGCCCCTTATTGGAGTGAATCATATTGAAGGCCATATTGCCGCGAATTATATATCAAATTCTGAATTGGAGCCCCCATTTATATGTCTTGTGGCCTCCGGAGGACACAGCCATATTGTTCATGTTAAAGGTTACCGTGATTTTGTTGTTCTCGGCAGGACCCGCGATGATGCCGCCGGCGAAGCGTTTGATAAAATTGCGAGAGTTTTAGGGCTTGGATACCCTGGCGGGCCTGCAATTGAAAAGAACGCGGTTTCAGGAAATCCGGAAGCATTTAGCTTTCCGCGGGTTAAATTCAGTGATGTTCCATATGATTTTAGTTTCAGCGGACTGAAAACCGCGGTTATTAATACCGTTCATCAATTTGAACAGAAAAGAATACCTGTTCCGATTGCAGATATATGCGCATCATTTCAGAACGCGGTGGTTGACGTCCTTGTTGGCAATACATTATCTGCCGCATTGGATTGCAATTTAGAAGTGGTTTGTATTGCCGGCGGAGTTGCGGCTAATTTAAGCCTTCGCAGCAGAATGGAAAGAGAATGCCGGAAAAACGGAATAAGCCTGTATTATCCTCCCGTATCATTATGCACGGACAATGCTGCAATGATAGCCAGCACCGCGTATTTTTATTATGTTGATAAAAAATGGTCTGCCAACGATCTTAACGCTTTGCCTGGATTAAAGTTAGAGGAAACGGCAGGCATAAAGGACGATGTTAATAAAAATGCATAATTATCTTCATCAAATTATTCCACATGCTGCGGAAAAATCATTGTGAATACTGTGGAAAAGGCATATTTTTTCGGAAATATTACCATATCCGATTGTGGATAAATTTGTGGATTGTGTGGATGGAAATAAAAGCAATACTGAAAAAAATGACGGAACAAATGCGCAAAACTGCATTTATTTTGTTACTAAATGACAAAAAAAGTCATATTGCGGAATTTAAACCTATATTTTAGAAAATTTTATTAGCAGTCTGTGGATAACTTATACCTTTCGACCAGCCCTATTTCGACGAAGCGGGAGATTTTTGAGCCTCGTTATATAGCTGATAGTATCGCATTACATTTCTAACAAAGTTTTGTGTCTGTAAAACGGGAGGAATGCCATTATACCTGCGGACTTTGTTCGGGCCGGCGTTATACGCCGCCAAAGCCAGTTCTACGTCACCGAATGCATCCAGCTGCTCTTTGAAATAAAGAGTACCTCCCATGATATTCTGCTCGATATTGTATGGATCACTTACAGAAAGCCATTTGGCGGTTTCCGGCATAAGCTGCATAAGTCCCATTGCTCCCGAGGTTGACAGCGCAAAAGGCTGGAATGATGATTCCTGCTTTAATATTGCCCGAATCATATTTTCATCTATCCCATATTTTTTTGATGCATTAGCTATTGCTTCGTTTATGCGAGGCATCAGTGCTGCAATTTCCTCGGAGGAAAGCCTTGGATATTCGGCTTCATAACTGCCTGAAACCAACGGATATTTTTTTATTGAAGTATCTAAATCAAGTGTCTTGTTAGTGGTTTTCTCAATTGCCTGTTCAAGAGTATTGTAAAATGACACAGAAGGTGTGTTTATCTTTATAGGCAGCGGTACTCTGCTTTGAATATCGGATATTTTTTGTGTTAGAATGTCTTTCACATTTATGTTAAATTTCATTTTCACACCTTAAAATAATACTTCAAATCATATATCGGAAACTATTAATACTGACTAAAGCACATATGTGTTTGGATTTTTTTTCTATAATGTTTTGCCGCCGGCCATATATGAAGTGTCAGAAAAGATATAAAAATATGTATGTAATTATTGAATGTTGTTCATAATTAATATATCAGAAGAATTGATTAGCAATTTCAAAACTGACGTTTATACATATTGGGAAGGGTGGTTTTATGAAAACAGAACCGGTATTGGGATATTTAACAATTAATAATAAAATATACAAAACACTGGCGGTATTAATTTATTTAGCCGTTCTTATTTTGCTCATATTCGGCCTTTATTCCGAGAAAGTAAATAGAAATTTATCCGGAAATATGATTCG
>JAAYBO010000379.1 GCA_012730095.1 Clostridiaceae bacterium | reverse complement strand
AGGTATAATTAGAGTGCATGTACAAATTGATAAAGAATACTCTGGAATGCGTTTTTTGGCAATTGATTCTCAAAAACAAATTAAATAAGGTTTGGCAAATACATAGGATTGCAAGTTGGTATAGAGAATTGACTGAAAGCTGCAAAAGATAAATAAATTCTCCTGTTCAATTTTTCCTTTTTGTCTTTACATAGAACAATTGTTCGGTTATAATATTTATAAAGCGATGTAAAGAGATAAATACAATAATGAAATATATCTTGCATACTTCGTTTGGTAAAGATTACTTTATTGTTTATATGATAGAGAAGGAAATTATATACACATAATGATAGCATCCTGTTAGTCTTCTTGCTACGAAAATAAAAATATATAATATGAAATAGTCTATAACTATTGATAGATGAATGCCTGGATATTCTTACTTGTGTTTTGTAATAGATTTTTCTATAATTAAGTAAAATGGGTACGGTAAGCCAAAATCTTGGAGAGGATGAGCTTTTTGGCACATATTGATGATATTATTAAGCGCATGGGTTATGCGAAATCGTCATGTTTAAGATATGGACATGATGGCTATACGGGAAAGTTGTTTCCTGCGCATACTTCTAAGATATTGTCAAAACTTGCACCCTACGCTGTTTATTTTGTTGATACTGAACCATTTGTTCTTTTTTGGGATGAAAGAGCATATTCAGAAAAAAGTAGACAGCTTAATAGAAAAATTTGGAATGCACAAATTCCTATTGCTATAGTCTGTGGCTCAAGTGATGTTAAAATATACAATGGATATTCTATCAATAAAGAAGAATCTATTTTACCTCTAATAGACTCTATTCCTGTTGATATGATCAATGAGGAATCTCCTTTTTCGTATTGGGATATCACAAACCATAATTTCTGGGTAAAATATGCAAACAAGTTTAGTGGAAAAAGACTTAATGATTGCTTATTAAGCAACCTATCCGATATTACTTCAAGGTTAAGGGAATCATACAATATTTCTTTTGCAACAAAATTAGTTTTGCGTCTGATTTTTATTCGTTATCTTATTGATCGCGGTGTAGATTTGGATTATGCAGGTTTTTCATATGATGTTTCATCTTCGAGAGCATCTCTGCTTAAGATACTTAAAAACAAAAAAGAACTATATGCATTATTTTCCCACTTAAAAGATAAATTTAATGGCAATTTATTTGAGTTTGATAATGAAATATTTGACGCGAGTCTAACTGCAGATGCGTTGCAACTATTGTATGAATTTCTATCAGCTAATATTAATACAAAAACAGGCCAACTATCTTTTTTCGATATGTATGATTTTAATATTATCCCTGTTGAATTAATCAGCAATATATATGAAATTTTGTTGGGGTCTGAAAAAAGAAATAGATATAATGCCTTTTACACACCGCAATATCTGGTTAATTATATTCTGGATGCTTCTGTTTCACCATTTGTCAGGGATTACGGAAGTTGTAAGGTGCTTGATCCTGCCTGCGGATCGGGTATTTTTTTAGTTGAAAGTTACAGAAGGATGGTTGAAAAAGAACTTAGAGGAGATCAGTTTACTGAAGATAACGAACTTTTGCAACGTTTGTTGGTTGAAAATATTTTCGGCATAGATTTGAATGAAGAAGCCATTGATGTAACAATTTTTTCATTATATCTTGCTATGTTGGATTATAAAAACCCTAAGACACTTAAAAAATTTAATCTACCAAATTTAAAGGGGAGTAATCTTCTCGTTAATGACTTTTTTGATAAAGTAGTGTTAGCGCGCCTTCGAACTATGGACTTTGATTTTATTATTGGGAATCCCCCATGGGGGAAAGGTAACGAATTACAGGCAAATTATTGTAAGGAAAACGGCTATAGTAGTTTAATGCAAAACAATGATACATGCAGAGGCTTTATTCTTCGATCAAAAGATTTTTGCAATAATAACACTCAGTGTTGTTTTGTGTTACATTCTACAATGCTATATATGCAGAACCAACCGTCAAAAAACCTCAGGCGGTATCTATTAAAGAATACTGAAATTATTCGAATTATCGAATTGTCATCAGTTAGAAAACGTATTTTTAAAAATGCGGATGCTCCGGCAGTTGTGCTATCTTTCAAGTTTGATAATGGAAATGTTCAGAAAAATAGATTTGAATATATTTCGATTAAGCCGAATATTTTTTTCCGTCTTTTTGGTATAATTGTAGTAGAACGAAATGATATAAAACAAGTTGAACAAAGGCTATTAATTGAAAATGATTGGGTGTGGAAAACACTTGTATATGGATTAACCGGTGATATTGATACAATCCTGAAACTAAAACAAAAATTTCCGTCAGTCAAGCAAGCAATTAAAGAGCAAAACCCAGAATTGTTATTAGGTGCAGGAGTAGAACCACAAAAAGGCGACAGGAATGATTCAAAGCATCTTATGGGAAGACCTTTCTTAAGTTCGAATTCAATAGAGCATTTTTATATTGATGAACAAAATATAGGCATTTTTGATAGACCCGAAGTTCACCGGCCACGTGATGAACGGTTATTTACCGCACCATATTGTCTTGTTTTGACAGGAATTGATACAAAACGTTTCACCATGCGTGCGGTATATTCAGATAAAGATTTTGTCTTTCGTAAAGCTATTTATGCAATAAAAGGTACTTTTGAACAAAAGAATTTCCTTTTGAATTTAACAGGATTACTAAATTCAGAATTATTTGCTTATTTTAACCTGATGACAGGCTCTTCAGTGGGTGTTGAACGTGAGCAGAGAATTTTCAATGAAATCTTAGAATTCCCATATACATATAGTGACAATATTGCCAACCAAGCAGCTTTACTTCAGGAGTTATCACAACAAGGCGCAACGACAGCAATGGAAGCTAAAAGGCTAAATATGATGATTCTTAAAGAATTTGGTCTATCGGATAACAAATTTGTAGATTATGCGCTTAATATTCAGATTCCGCAATTGACAGAAAGTTATGATTCTGAAGCCTACCGTTCTGTAAAAGATGAGGACTTGAAAATCTATTCAGAGTTATTTTATACATATTTATCTAATATATTTGAGCCATCCCAAAAATATATATCAATTACTATTTATCCCAACCTTAATAAATATTATAGCGCTGTTGAGATAACTATACAGAAAGAACGTCCCTCTAACTGGTTTCAAGTTTCAAATAGCAATGATGCTTCAAAGGCCACTTTAGCACAATTTTCTTTATATAAAATAAACGATATGTTTTTTTATATAAAGGATGTAATATATTTTGGAAAAGACTCGTTTTGTATTGTTAAACCTAATTTTTATAAAAATTGGCACCCTGCAATATCTCAACTTGATATGATAGAAATTGTTGATCAGATTCTCTCTAGAGAAGGAGGGAATGGCTAATGGGTGGCTTTAAGAATGAGTCTCTAAATATTGAATTTGAAAAAGGCATGTTCAGATTAATTATTTTACATTTAAGTCAATGTAGTTGCGCAATGAAAAGAGATTATAAATTGAATGGACGCAAAATATTTAATGATGAAGATAAAATTACTAATCAACTAATTGCAGATTATCTAAATATAAACAATATAGGACTTAGGTTTATTCCCCAATCTTTGGAAACATTTGATCTGGATAACAGTACATATAGAGGTATATGTGATATAAAGATTGTTTCTGCTAGTTGGTTTCAGGACTTAAATGACTATTATTTAGTTGAATGTAAACGTATTGACGGAGGAGCACGTTTAAATCGTGAATATGTATTAGAAGGAGTATCCCGTTTTGTTTTGGCACCACCAAAGTACCCTTCTTATCATAAGCGCAATATTATGTTTGGGTATGTTGTCAAAGCGATTAATATTCCTGATAATATAACTAAAATCGAAAAATTGCAGAATAAATTACTTACAACAGTACAGACAGGAGAGTTTATATTTGTTGAAAGTGAGAACAATGAATTTTATCACTACAGTTGTGTGTATCAGTCTGCAGTGATAAATCTAATTGAATTAGCCCATATATTTTATGATTTTTCTGATATTATAAACGATAGAATTAATTCATGATTAAAAATATATATCGGGCCTCTTCATCTCCCTGGTGAAATAGTTCAAGATATTTCTGTTCTTCATCAACGCTTAAGGGGTAAGGAAAAGAAAAATAAGGTCTGTATATATGTATATGCATAAGGTATAATTAGAGTGCATGTACAAATTGATAAAGAATACTCTGGAATGCGTTTTTTGGCAATTGATTCTCAAAAACAAATTAAATAAGGTTT
>JAAYBO010000053.1 GCA_012730095.1 Clostridiaceae bacterium | reverse complement strand
TCACGTAATATTTTACCATAAAAGTTAGCAGAAAGCAATACTTTTTCAAATATTTTTTCCGCTAATTCGCTGTTAATCTATATTACAGGGTTTTAAGATTCGTTTTTCTTATAGCAACTTCTCAGATAAAACTTTTTGTGGCTTTTGTCCATACCTTTTTGAAAAAGTAGATTACACTCCAAGAAGCATAGATGTGAAAGTAACTTTTGCAAAATTAATAAATACTTAATAGTTTAGTTAAGTTTAGTTAGCTCTCATTAAAAAAATCAGAAACATAGTGGTAATATTTTACAATCGAAAGTAATCCTCACTTAGATGTCGAATTAGTTTAAAAGAACAAAACCAAAATCGAAGCCCAGCAGGAATGGTAAGATATTCGACTTCCCGTTGAAAAAATACTTTCGGGAGGTTTGAAAAATATTAGTAACTAATAATCGAAAATTCCTTTGCCGATTACCTTATTCCAGAGGAATTAACTGATTTGGATGATGAACTTTCAATGCTCGATGCTCGATGAGTATCATAATGATGACAGAATAGTACAACCATGCATTGAACACTTCCAAAAAAATGGTAGGTCCTCTACTCCATTACAGGTATATATAAGGATGATGTTTATCCAAAAAAATGAATTCCTTAAGTTACGACAATTTAGAAAAACGAGTTTTTGATAGCCTCAAATGGAGACGATTCTGCCACATGTCATTGAAAGTTCCGGACGGGTCTACTCTTTGCAAATTAACCAAGTTATTTGGTCATGATACCTTTGAAGAATTCAATAGGATTATCATTGCTAAAGCAGTGTAAGAAAAGAAGATAAAAACCATTCTTTTGGAGATTATTGCTATTTAAACGGATGACTATTCATTCTCCAATTTATATTCAAAAGAGTTTTATTACTTAATATTAAGAAACATCTCTGTTTCGGAAACAAGTTCCTTAAGCATATTTATTCCTTCTCTTGCATTATCTCTGTCAGCGGAAATCAGTGTGATAATCTTATCTATACTATTTTTGTAATTGTTGGGCTTTATAGAAAAGCTCTCAATCATTCCGACTGCTTTTTTCTCATTAATGCAGTATTCTTCATTCAAAGCAAATAAAACCTGATTTAAGCAGGAAATACTTCTGAAACAATGCCCGCATACATAATAAATGTCATCTTTATTGACATTACCTTCGGCTAACATTAAGGAAAAGGACGCCTCAAACATAAAATATCGGATTATTGCATCTTTTAAAGCTTGAGGATATGGTCTCGTTTTGGATTTTAATTCCAAAATTTGACCTCTTGGGTCGGCGATTATCCGGCAAACGGAAATTTCGCCCATATACATTGCGTTCAAATATGCATGGGGATGGCCGGTTTGGTAATGAGCGGATACTTTTCCCGACAAACAATCATCAATAACCTGGAACACCCTTTTTATGTCCCGTAATATAAAATCTACATGACATCCCCGAATAATCAGCCATCCCCCTGCATTTACCCAGGGGCCCCATCCGCCTATTGGCGTAATTAAATTTTCCCTGTGCTCATCGTCCAACTTTGCGGCAGCCTTGCTTAATTCCTGAACGTCGAAACCTTTTGCTTCATCATAGTATATCCCGATATCTATGTCGGACTTTTCATCGTGGTTGCCTCTTGCCCTTGAACCTCCCAAAACTATACCTGTAATACCCGGTATGCCTTCCAGTTCCCTGCTGATTTGATTCAATATATCCTCTACCATCATTTCATCTGCCTTCATTTCATCTTAGTATTGTTATTGCGTGAAGAACAGCCTCTCATATGCAAAGCCGACCTTATATATCAAGGATATATCAAAAAAACAAATTACTCAACCGTTACGGATTTTGCAAGGTTGCGCGGTTTATCCACGTCGTTACCCTTGAGTACCGACATATAATAGGCAAAAAGCTGCATTGGCGTTATTGCCGCAATCGGCGACAGAAGCGACTCCATATCCGGGATTGTTATTACAATATCTGCGTACTTTTCAACCATTAAGGCATGTTTTTCATGTGTAATTGCCATAACAACAGCGCCTCGCGCTTTTACTTCCTTTATGTTGCTGAGCATTTTGTCAAAAAGGCTTTCCTGCGTCAGCGGGCATACAACCAGCGTTCCTTCTTCTATAAGAGCTATTGTACCATGCTTCAGCTCGCCTCCGGCATATGCTTCCGAATGGATATACGATATCTCTTTTAGCTTAAGCGACCCTTCCATTGAAAGCGCATAATCGAGGCCGCGGCCTATGAAAAAGATGCTTTTTGCGTTATAGTGCCTTGACGCAAATTTTTGTATTTTTTCTCTGTCGTTAACGATCTTTTCTATCAATGAAGGAATACGGTCTAATTCATTTCTGTATTTCTTAGCTTCATCAACAGAAATTGTTCCCCTTTTCAGCGCAAAATCAATAGCGAAAAGATACATTGCCGACAGCTGCGTATTGTATGCTTTTGTCGATGCAACAGCAATTTCAGGCCCGGCCCATGTATAAAAGACATTATCCGACTCTCTTGCTATCGAGCTTCCGACTACATTTACTACCGATAATATCCTTGCGCCTCTTTTTTTTGCCTCCCTGAGAGCCATTAATGAATCAAGCGTTTCACCGGACTGGCTGATTACTATTGACAGATGATTTTTATTCACTATAGGATCGCGGTACCGGAATTCCGAAGCCAATTCGACCTCCACCGGTATGCGCGTTAGCTTTTCGATTGCGTACTTGCCAACGACTCCCGCATGATATGCTGTTCCGCACGCAATTATATATATCTTTTCCAACTGCGCCAAATATTCTTTTGTCAGGTTTATGTTATCCAATACGATTTTACTGTCTTTAAGACGCGGGGATAGTGTCGACTTCACGGCCTTAGGCTCTTCGCATATCTCTTTGATCATGAAATGCTCGAATCCGCCTTTTTCGGCCGAGGATATATCCCAATCCACGTGAAATATATCTCTTTTAACTTTCTCGCCCAGAATATTGTAAATTGATACGCTGTCTTTTTTAACACATGCTATTTCCTTGTCCTCAAGAATGTATATATCCCTTGTGTATTTTAAAATGGCGGGAATGTCCGAAGCTATGAAATTTTCGTTCTTTCCAATCCCCACTATAAGCGGGCTGTCCTTACGTGCAGCTATAAATTCGTCCGGGCATTGCGTACATATAACACCTAATGCATACGAACCTTCAAGATCATTTAGCGTCTTTATAACCGCATTTAAAAGATCGCCTCTGTAATTGTATTCAACCAAATGTGCAATCACTTCGGTATCGGTATCCGACTGGAAACAATAACCTTTGCTTTGTAAAAACTCCTTAAGCTGCATGTAGTTCTCTATTATGCCGTTGTGGACTACGGCTATAATCCCATTTTGACTGGCATGCGGATGCGAGTTTACATCATTGGGCTCACCGTGCGTAGCCCAGCGTGTATGCCCTATTCCCATCATTCCATCCGGACAATACGTTTTCAGTTTGTTTTCCAGTACGCTTAACCGGCCTTTTGCCTTTACTACATTTATGTTATCATCGTTGCCATTGTATACCGCTACACCGGCTGAATCATAGCCGCGGTATTCAAGTTTTTTCAATCCTTCAATTAATATCGGTACAGCCTGTTTGTTACCAATATATCCTACAATTCCACACATAAATATTCCCCTTTCGATTTAATGCCGGAAGTATCCATAAACAGCCAGATGCAAACCGGATATCCTAAATGGGTTAAATAAAGCTTCGCACACAGTAATTACACCCAAACAGAAAAATACCCCTGCCAAGTTAGCATAAGCATTAATGGATTTTTCATTTGACAAAATGGATTGATTTAAGTATATGAATTGCAGAACAGCCACTTAGGCTTTTTTTGTTTTACCGTCGCCGGCAGTTTTTGTTAAGCCATAACGATGATGGCGCACCGGAAGGTTTCCGCCGAATATTTCGATAACCTCCTTCTCCTCGTCAACTTTCCAGGGTTAATACCCTATATGAAAGTCCTGGCGCTTTTTAACCGTCTTCGCTGTCTTACCTCCTTTCCGACGGGCTTTATGTTCCGCAAATTATTTCTTTTAGTATAGTATACAAGAAAAACAGGAATTCAGCCAAGCTTTTGTTCAATGAATAAAGCCAGTTCCTCAGCCTTCTTTGTGATAAAATCCTGATTCTTGCCCTCAATCATGACCCTGATAAACGGTTCTGTTCCGGACGGTCTTATTAATACCCTTCCTTCACCGCTGAATATTTGTTCAAGTTTACGACATTCCTGCGCGATATCCGGATCATCCATATATTTATACTTATATTCATTTTTTACCCTCGCGTTTTTTAAAACCTGTGGGTATACTTCCATAACAGAAGCAAGCTCAGACAGGCTTTTTCCTGTTTTCTTCATAATCTGTACAAGCTGCAGTGCGGTTAGCTGCCCATCGCCGGTGGTGTTAAAGTCAAGCATTATTATATGACCGGACTGTTCCCCTCCCAGTATATGACCATTTTCAAGCATCCGTTCCAGTACATATCGGTCCCCGACTTTGGTTTTTTCAAGCACAATATCATTTTCTTTGGCCATTATATCAAACCCTATGTTGCTCATTACCGTTGTCACTATAGTATTATTGGCAAGCCTGTTGCGTGATTTCAGTTCAAGCCCGATAATAGCCATAATTATATCACCGTCAATTGTTCTGCCTCTTTCGTCAACTGCAAGAACCCTGTCGGCGTCACCGTCAAAAGCAAGCCCAAGGTGGCATTTATTATTTACGACATACTCAGACAGCATTTCCATATGCGTTGAACCGCAGTTTTTATTAATATTCAGGCCGTCAGGCTTGTTGTTGATAACAAGAACCTCCGCTCCCAAATCACGGAAAATACGCGGAGCTGTTTCATATGCCGCCCCGTTTGCACAGTCAAGGGCTATTTTCAGGCCTCCGAAAGTGGTGTCAACAGTTTTCATAAGGAATGAAACATAGTCTTCTTTTGCGTCAGGTTTGTCAGTTACATTACCAACTCCGTCGCCCGAAAGGATTGGCAGCGTTTCGGAATTGTTCAGTATTATTTTTTCTATACGCTCTTCAATATTATCGGGTAATTTGTACCCGCTCGAATTAAAGATTTTAATGCCGTTAAATTCGGCAGGATTATGCGATGCCGAAATAACAACACCGGCATCAACCGAATACTCACGTATCAAATGTGCCACAGCAGGAGTTGATATAACTCCAATGCAAATGGCTTCCGCCCCTGCGGAGCATATTCCGGCAGCAATAGCCTTTTCCAGCATATCACCGGATCTCCTTGTATCTTTACCTATAATAATTCGGGGTATGTGTTCAGCCTCTTCGGAAAGTACAAAAGCCGCAGTTTTCCCCAATTGAAAAGCAAGCTCACATGTTAATTCGGTGTTTGCCACGCCACGGACACCATCCGTGCCAAATAATCTTCCCACAATAAACCTCCCAAAATCAGCTCATAGATTTGAGTATTCCACATTTCTTTTCTCAAATAAACAAAGCATTTAAAACATCTATGCTATGTGTATGAATAACTATCCGGATTGATAACCACATTGCAGAGTCGGAATACTCATTCTTTAATTATATTGAGAAATCGGCGCATTAGACTCTGAAGCAACATCTTTATATATATACATTTTCTCTGCCGTTGTAATGACCGGTAAGCTTATGATAAATATCATCAATCACCGATTCGGCAATATTCTTGCAATTGTCGGTCATTCGCTCTAATGTATGAATAAGCTCAACATACGTAATAGCGGTATTTGGATTGCATTCGCCTTTGTTCAGCCGCTCAAGATGTTTGTCTCTTAATGTTTTTTCAATATTGTCCATTTTATTTTCTTCCGAAAGAACATTTCTTGCCTGCTCTTCATCGCTGTTTTCAAAAGCTTCAATTGTTTTTTGAATTACGTACTCAATTTTTTCAAATACTTCTTTTAACTCAAGCAAAGCATTTTCGGAATACTGGAGCTTATTTTCAATATTGCTTGCTCCAAGCATTGTTGAACTATCGCAGTGATCGCCTATTCTTTCAATATCATGGATCATGCGCATATAACCGGTTAATCTTACCGATTGTCTTTCTGTTAGAGCACTCTGTGACAGTATTTTTGAAAGATAGTTCAAAATCTCATGCTGGAGCATATCAACCGTATCTTCCATTTTTTCTACTTCCGGTATAAGAGATGCTTTTTGATCCAAAATGACTTCCTTTGTATAGCTTACCATTTTCTGCGTTATTTTTGCCATTCTAAGCATTTCATTCTTAGCCAAATCCATCGCAACCGTTGGCGATGATATCTTGTCACCTATATATATAAGTGTTTTATCGGTAAGCTCACCTTTGCCCTTATACAAAGAAGTTATCAATTTGGCAAGGAACGGAATAAAGGGTATAAACAAAACAGTAGTAGAAACATTGAAAATAGTATGTGATATTGCAATCGCGGTGTCCATACCAGCCGGAGAAGAAAGATTGCCCATTATCAGGTTAACAAGCTGTTTAAGTGGTATTATCAGCCAAATAAAAATCGAAGTACCCAGAACTTTTATAAACGTATGCGTTATGGCGGCACGTTTAGCGTTCACACTTGCCCCTATTGAAGCAAGCAATGCCGTTATTGTCGTTCCGATATTACAACCAAACATTATCGGAATCGCGGCATCAAGGGATATTAGAGCTTCACCCGATGCAGTTGTCTGGCTTGCAAGTTTCTGTAAAACCGCAATTGTAGCGCTGCTGCTTTGAATGACCGCCGTAACAACGGTCCCTATTAACATGCCAAGCCATTTATTCCCGCCTACCTGAAGCATTATATTTTCGATTTCTCTGGACTTGGACAGCGGCGCCATAATATCGCCCATAATATTTAAACCAAAAAAAAGAAGGCCAAAAGAAAAAATTATCTGGCCAATATACTTGATTTTTTTTGGCTTAATGAAAAAAAACAATATAAAGCCTAATGCAATAATCGGAAGAGCATAATCACCGATATCTATTGTAACAAGCCACGCGGTAACGGTTGTGCCTATATTTGCCCCCATTATAACACCCATAGCCTGTCTTAAAGTCATTAACCCTGCGCTGACAAATCCAACAACCATAACCGTGGTTGCACTACTGCTTTGAATAAGGGCCGTAACCACTATTCCGACCAGAATCCCAATCAGTGGATTGGTTGTCAGAAGACCGACTATATGCCTTAGTCGTTCGCCCGCCACCTTCTGAAGCCCTTCGCCTAACATATTCATACCATATAAAAATATGGCAATTCCGCCTAATAAGCCCGGTAATAAACGCAATATTTCTTTTGTGTCAATATCTACCTCCAACGGCCTTTTTAGTCACCTTAGATATTTTAGCATATGGATGATATGTAAACAAGAAAAAGAAAAAGATTATTGAGGTTTTTCAAAAGGCTCTTCCTCAAGAGTATC